>JAEXPQ010000016.1 GCA_023446735.1 Verrucomicrobiota bacterium | reverse complement strand
CGCCCCGCCAAAAAACAAAACGCGCCCGGGTGATTGCGCACCGGCGCTCGAAGGGGTTTCGTCGTTCGGTCCTCAGGCTAAGCCGCCGGAGCGGCCGAGTCCGAGGATTCGATCAGAACGAGAACTTGTTGGACAGCCACCAGGTGGTGCCTTCCGGGATACGGGAGACCGCCGGGGAGCCGTCGGGCTGGACGGTGATCGGGATCAGGTCCATGTCCGCAAAGGCGTTGCGGATGTTGAGCTGGATGCGCCAGTTGATCTTCTCGGTCAACTTGCGCTCGTAACCCACCCAGAAGTCGATGTTGGTCTCGCTCGGGCCGTAGTACGGGCTGTCGAGGTCGAAGGCGCGGGCATCGTCCACCGTGGCGCCGTCAAGCACCGGGTAGCCGACCACGACCTTGTCCTGCCAGCGATACGCCGCACCGACGTTGATGTTCTTCATGAACCCGGTCTGGAACGTGTAGTTCGTGACCAGGTTGAAGCGCCACGGACGGAGCTCGGGAACGTTGGAACCTTCCTGGATGCGGTACAGGTTGTAGCCCGACATGAACTCGCGGCCGAACTTGCCCTTGAGGCTCTCGCCCGGGGAGTAGCCGCCGTTCCAGAAGCGAACGTCGCCGATGACGCCGACCTGCTTGCCGTCCAGCATGACCGGGGTGTTGTAGACCTTCCAGCGCTCTTCGATGAAGCTGACCAGCGAACCGGCCATGCTCATGCGCTTGGCGGTGGTCTTGGAGGCGTTCATCGTGATGTTCCAGTTCGGCAGGAGCTGGGCCGTGAGTTCGAACTCGGTACCCTTCGAGACGGTGTCACCGGTGACCGTCAGGCCGGCCGGCTCCGAACCCGCGATGAAGCCGCCGGCGTCAGCCGCCGCGGTGTTGATGCCCCAGAGCTTGAACCAGTCGGCGGACGGCTTGGTCGCCATGTACGCATTGCAGATGGCATCGCCAACGCGCTGCGCATACGCGATCTGCTCAGCAGTCCAGCCGGCGGTCGGAGTCGTGTTGGCCACGATGCCGAGCGGGTCGTAACCCTTGGTGAAGTCCGCCCAACCGCCACCAGCCACGCGCTGGAGGTTGTTCCGAGCGAAGCCGTAGGCCCAAGCCTCGGCACCCCAGATCATGTACATGCCGCCGAAGCCGGACAGGGCGTCGTTGGTGATGTTGGTCTCGTACCAGTTGATCTTGAACGTCAGCTTGTCGTCCAAGGTCGAGAGGAGGATACCGTAATCCTTCGTCTGGCCCTGCGGCGAGGGGAGCGAGTTGCCCACCACGTCGATACGGCCGGCCGCGGGCTGGAAGTTGCCCGAGCGGTTGTAGAAGAACGAGAGACCGGTGCGGCCCGGCATCTTGTTGCGCAGGAACTGCGGGGTATGGAGCACGAAGCTCCAGGTGTTCGTGTGGCCCTTGACGTCGGCATCCGGAACTTCCGGAAGCGCATACTTCGGGCTGGTCAGGTCGACGGTGTCGAGGCCGGCAACCTTCGGCAAGGTGTTCTTGCCCGTCGGCATCGCATAGGACTTCTGACGATCCTCGCGATAGCCGTAGCTGGCCACGAAGGTGCCGTCGAAGAAGTACCCCTGCCAGTTGATCGCGCTCGATTCGGTCTCGGCGCGGGTCAGGCTGGCGTTGGTGGTGAGGTAGTCGCGATCACCTTCCTCGTCGCTGTAGATGTCGACGTAACGACCGACGCCCCAGCCCTTGTAGTTGGCCGGATTGGCCGCCTGGGTGGAGGTGCCGCCGTACTGGTCGATCCAGGGATCGGTGGGCTGCACGCCCGTCGCGGTCCAGGTCTTGTAGAACGCGGACCGGATGAAGCCGCTGCTCGGGACCTGCACCGCCGTGAGGTTGCTGATATGCGCGCCGTTCACGTTGGCGAGGTGCGCGATGCCAGCAGGCGTCAGGTAGTTGAGCGTATTAACCGTATGGTTGCGGAGCTCCGGCACGGCGTATTCCGCCGCATAGGCCTCGTCGGCAGCGTAGCGGAACCAGCTGCGGGTCTCGGTGTCGACGTCGTCCTTGCTCAGGAGCCCGGTGAAGACGTGGCGGCCGAGGATCTTGGACAGCTTGCCCTTGGCCATGATGTCCTCGAAGCGGAACTCGCCGAAGAGCGTCGCGCGCATGGACTCGCGCTCCGAACGGTAGCTGTTGTTGGCGAACTGGTCGGAAACCGTGGCGGCCTTGCCGTAGTTCGGGTTCGGCGAGCCATCGATCAGCCGGTTGTTCATGTCGATCGTGATCGACTGACCGAACTCGGAGAAGATGTTGGTCTGGCCGCGATCGTAGTTCTGCTTGTCGTAGCTGAGGTCGAGACCGAGGCGATTGTCGAGCAGCGTCTGCGAGACGGAGATGTTCGTCGCTTCGTGCTGCGACCATTCCTTCTTGTTCGGGCCGTCGAACAGCTTGTTGTAGAAGTCGAAGATGCCGCGATCGACGAGCGTCTCGTTGCGATAGAAGTCGGCGTTCTTGGTCGTGCCGACCGCGCCTTCGAGGTCCTTGCGGGGCTGAACGCCCGACAGGATCGTCCAGGGCAGCGAGAGGCCTTGGGTGACGGTCTTGCCCAACTCCGTGTACATCAGGTAGGAGTTGCCGCCATCCGGGTTCTCGAACACGGAGACGATGCCGCCGTAGTTGCGGCCGAAGGGACCAATACCGCGATAGAGATAGGCGCTGTTGTCGCCACGCATACCGGCGGCGAGATCGCCGGCGGCGCGCAGGGAGGCCAGGGTCGCGCTATCGTTGATGCCGATGGTCTGCGGGTTGATGCCACCCGCCAGACGGATCTTGTTGAGGATCGGGTTCGTCCACCACGGCGTGATCAAGTCGCCCGGGGGCAGGATGCGCGGACGGTTGGCGTCGATGTCGCCCTTCTCGTAGTTGACGCGGATCGTCGTGCGAGCGCCGTCGAAGCGGAGGAACTTCGGATCGAAGCGGCCGGACAAGAAGATGCGCTCGTCGAGCTGGAAGGCCGGCTTCTGACGATACTTGGTGTCGTCGTAGAGGCTGGAAACGCGCAGGGCCAGTTCGTCGTCGAGCAGGACCTTGTTGTAATCGAACGAAGCGCGGTAGCTGCCGTAGCTGCCGAGGCGGACCTCGACGTTGCCCTGGGTCGCGAAGGACGCGCCGTTGAGCGAGCTGTTGATGATACCGGCCGGCCGGCCGATACCGTAGAGAATCGCGTTCGGACCGCGCTGCATATCGACGCGACCGACGTTGAACGCATCCCACGGAATGTCCGTGATGAAGAAGTCACGGGTGTTGTCCGCCTGGCCGAGGCCACGCACGCGGGTGGATTGATGCGGCGCCATGCGCTGGGCGGAGTCGTCCAGCAGGGTCGCATTGCCCAAGCCGGCCATGTTGCCGCCGACGCCCGACACTTCCGTGCCGGTGGTGTAAGTGAGGAGCGTCTCGTTGCTCGTCGCACCAGTGTTCGACAGGAACTCCGGGGTGACGACCGAGATCGCGGAACCGACGTCCTTCAGTTCCGTACGAACGCGGGCGCTGGCCAGAGTGGCCGTCGCCGCGTAGCCCTTCGCTTCGTCAGCGCTGACGATGAAGGGAGACAGGACAACGATTTCTTCTTCGCTGGCGGCCGGCGTGCCGGCAGCCGGCTCGGTGGCCGGAGCGGCTTGACCGAGGGATCTCGGTGCAACCGCGAGGGACAATACAGCTGCGGCGACATACGCGCCTGCCGTAATCGATTTACGGGTCATAGGGTCCGTTCTCTGAGGTTTGGGGGGGTTAGTGCTTCATCCCAACACATCGGTGGATGGGATCGCGCCGAGAATAGCGACCGACCTCGAAATGAGGTATGAGATATTTTTCCACCATCTTAACACCCTTTACCACCTACGACAAAAGGCTATGGTGGAGATTTAACGATAGCGTTAAATCGCCACTCGGGCCGCATTGTTAAGTTTTCATTCTGTTGTCGTGGCGGAGCAGAAACAGACCCGGGCGCGATTCCTGCCGGCCCGCCTCTCGCGCGATCGCGCGGTTCATTCTCGTCACAAGCCCCCAATGACGCCAACGTCGCCGGCCGTGATCGCCTCCGATTTCTTCGCCCTTCCCGACTCGCTGCTCCCCTTCGCCCGGTTCTTCTCCGCCGACCAAGCTCCTTGGGAGTGGCTGCGGCAGATCGGGCCCGCCCTCGCCTCTCTGGGCGTTCCCGCGCATCGTCCCCTTCCACCGGGAGTCCAGACCGAGGGTCCGATCTTCATCCACCCCTCCGCCCAGCTTCCGGCCTACGCCACGCTGATCGGCCCGATCTGGATCGGCCCGGAAACCAAACTGCTCCCCGGCTGCTTCCTGCGCGGCAACGTGATCGTCGGCGCGCGCTGCACGGTCGGCCATAACGCCGAGCTCAAGAATTCGCTTCTCATGGACGGCGTGCAGGTGCCGCACCGCCCCTACATCGGCGATTCGATCCTCGGCAACGGTGCCCACCTCGGCGCCGGCGCGGTACTCTCGAACCTGCGGCTCGACCAGAAGGCGATCACCGTCCGCCTCCCCACCGGGGTCTTCGACACCGGATTGCGGAAGTTCGGCGCCATCCTCGGCGACAAGGCCGAAGTCGGCTGCAACGCAGTCCTCCAGCCCGGCACCCTGCTCGGCCCGCGCGCCCTGGTCATGCCGACCATGGCCTTCGGCGGCTATCTCCCGGCCGCCACCATCGCCCGGGTGCGCGAAACAGTGTCGACCTTTCCCCGGCGCGACTGACGGGATCGAGCAGACGAGGGACGGGCGCCCAACTCCCGGTAGATGTGCCGGGGGCACGGCGGAAGTGGCAATCGCTCTCCGGAGGTCAGCCCCTCGGCCCTCGACTGGCTGGTTTACACCTGAGCAGGAAGCCTCCCGCCGAACCCGCTCCGGGAGGCGCGCCGCGTTCGGCGCCGGGGGCGACGGAAGTCCCGTTCAGCGCTTCGCCGCCCAGCGCCCATCGGGATCCTGCACGAGAACGCCGACCGCGCTCGACGCCGCGATCGAGCGCGCCCGCGCCCGGCCCACGGTCTCCTTGGTGGTCTCGCTGCGCCGCGCGATCAATTCGTACACCGCGGCGCGATCGCGGTTCTCGGCCTCGACCAACTGCGTCTCCGCAGCCGTCGCCTGCCCGCGAACCTCGAGATAACCTTGGTTGTTCTCGCCCGCGACCTGGCGCCGCCGCAGGTCGTCCACCGCCGGCAGGCGCTGTTCGATGCGCTGCTTGAGGTCGGCGTCCTGGGCCCGGACGACCGTGGTGGTGCCGGCGCAAAGCGCGAGCAGAACGAGGGAAATGGTGAGGGAACGCAGCTTCATGGCTTGGCAGTATCGGAGGTTTGGAGAGTAGAGGACTTGCGATCGATGTCGCCGAAGAAGTCGTCCAGCGCCTGGTCGACCCGCACGTTCACATCCACCGTGATATGGATCGGTTTCACATCGACCGTCGTGTAGACGCAGCCGGCGAAACCGACGGCGCCCAGAACGACGAGGACCGCACAAAGGGGCTTGTTCATGTTGGGAAACTTTAGGGATGGGACCATCGGCGACAACGGTTGTTTCAACGCTTTCCGGCCCCGCCCGGGCGCTCGCCGAAACCGAGATTGAGCAGGTTCTCGAGCGGCGCGTTGACGTTGATATTCAGCGTGACCGGCACCGCGAACTCGCCGCCGGCCGGCGTACCCACCAGCCGAACACGCATCGACTGACCGGCGTTGTCCTTCGGGTTGAGATCGATCTGCAGGCGGTCGAACACCAGCGTCTGGATCGCCCGGTCGACCTCGCGCAGCGCCCCGTACTCCGGGCTGCTCGGTCTCCGTCCGGAACTGATCAATTGCAGGTCGCGCTTGAACTCCACGCGTCCAATCTCCCCGGGGCTGAGGCGGAAGGAACCGGTGCCGAGCTCGAAACGCCCGTGCCGCCAGACCACGGGCAGCGTCCCGTCGACCCGCCCGGAGGCCGTCGCCGGCACATCGTCGAACAGCGCCAACAACTCCCCGAGTTGCGCCCCCTTCAGGCCCAGCCGCGCCTCCACCGCGCCGCCCTCGAGGTCCCACGAGAGCCCCTCCGTTTCCAGCAGCCCACCAAATGTCGTGCTGCTCCACCGCTCGATGCGCAGGAGCCCCGGCGTCGCGTAGCCGAAAGTCACTTCGCCATCGAGGGACTTCACACCGCCGCACTCCAAGCTCCGGAAGGCGACGCTCTGCCGAGGCACCGTGTTCAAAGGGAGGAGCTCCGTGAACGAGATCCGTCCCCGCAAACCCTCGACCACCGCCACGTCGCCGGACCAGCGCACATTGAAATCGTTGAGCACCAGATCGCCCCCCGCCGACCACGCGCCCCCGGCGAAACGATTGCGCCCGCTGAACGAGATCCCTCCGCTCATCGCGGCGCTCGCCAGCGGCGGCCACCAGCGGCCGAACGCCTCCTTCCCGCTCAACACCACGGGGTCGATCCCGAAGGTTCCCTCGAGGATGATGCCGTCGCTCCAGCCAAGCTTCTGCGCAAACGTCGGCCGCAGCCCGAGATCGGGCACCGCGCACTCCCCGCGCACCGCCCCGCCCTCCAAGCCGAACTCGCCATCGACCCGGCAATCGACCAAGCGCCGCCCCGGTTCGATCTGCAACTCCTTCGCCGCGAGTTCCCACGTCGCGCCGCCCACTTCGTGGAGCTCCGCGCCACGCGACCGCCACTTGCCGCTCAAACCTGCCGCGCTGAACGTGTTGCCCTGGCGCACCACCGCGTCCGCAAACGAGCCGTCGTAGTCGCCCGCCCAGACCAGGTCGCGGCCCAGCCGCGCCAGTGGCGCCCGCCCCCAGCGCGCCAAGCCCTCCAACCACACGCGCGGCCAGCGCACCGCCAGCCGCCCTTCCGGCGCGACCACCGACCACGCCTCAGCTCGGCCGATCAGGTCGTGAAACTCCAGAGAAGCGGAACCGGAGACGAAGCTCCGATCCAGGTTCACCACCGCCTCGCCCCCCACCACCGCCTCGCCGCGCCTTCCCCCGACGACCAGCGTGCGGCGCTGCTGCGGCAGGACGACCGTCGCGCGCAGGCCCTCGCTCCCCGTATCCAAATTTGCTACCACGGCGAGCTTCGCCGCCACCACCGCCGGCTCCAGTTGCCCCTCGAAACCCGCCCCCTTCAAGCTGCGGTCGGCATCGAGCGCTATCTCGGTCTTGGCGATCAGGCGCGGATGCCCCTCGCTCCAGCCGCCCGCCGTCACATCGACTCCGAGCAGCTGAACCGGGCACGGACCATCCACACTCAACACCGGCACCGCCACCGCGAGTTCCGTCCCGTTCCAACGCCCCTGCAACTCCGCCGGCGCGGCCAGCCGCCAACCACCGCCGACCGCGGCCGTCGCAAGGCTAATGATCGCCTCGACCGAGACCGGCCGATCCGTCGCGCCCAAAGTCACCGTCCCACGGGCCGAGCCGGCCAGCGCGGCATCGGCCACCGCCACCGTTCCCGCCGCGACGCTCCAACGGAGCACCCCGGCCGCCCAGTCCAGCACCGGCTGTTCGAGCCGAGCCCGACGATCCCCCGCGGCCCACGTCGCGAAGGCCGGCCGAAAGTCCGCCCGCCAAGGCGCACCAGGCTCCGCCGCGATCTTCAGCGACCCCGCGCCCAACTCCACCCCATGCTCACCGTGCCGCCACCGGCAGTCGGGCAACTCCGCCGCGATCTCGACCGCGCGCTGGGCCGGTTCGCCGAGCACCACCGAGCCCGCCAGCCGCACGGTCGCCGCGGCCTCGAACTGCAGTGCCGCCAACTGCGGCACCAGCCCATCGAGGATTCCGCGCCACGACTCCACCGCCACGCGTCCATCGCTCAAGCGCAACTCGACCGTCTCCTCGCCCAAGTCGCCGCGGACCAGCAGCCGACCGGCCAGCGCGGGCCCGTCGACGTCCAGCCCGGCACGAAACTCCTCCACCCGGGAGTCGATGAAGCCCGCGAGCGGCAGCTCGATCCGCCGCTCGCCGCGCCCGACGATCACCCGCGAAGCCTCCACCTCCACGCGCCCGTAGGGAAAACCTCCCGACTGGGGCCGCAGCGCCGCGCGCAGGTCCGCCAGCCGGTCGACATCGATCCGCAGTTCGAGCCCGCGCAGCACCACCACCGGGGAACCCCGCCGCGCCAGCACCTGCCAGCCCAGCTCCGCCCGCGCCTCCGCCACGCGCAGCACCAGGCCGGGCAGCTGGAGTTCGACCGGGCCGGCGACCGCCCGCCGCCACGAGAGCTCGCGCAACCGTGTCGCATCGGACTCGATCCCGAGTTCGCGCAGCTCCGTCAGCAGCCGCTGCTCGACCCAGCGGTTGAAGGGCGGCAGCCAGCCCATCGCCGCGAGCCCGCCCACCAGGGCGACCAGCAGCATGAGCAGGCCCGACCAACGCAGGAGATTTCGCCGTGCACGTCTCATCCGCAGTAAGTCCCCGAGCGAACCCGCGGGCCCCACGCAACGCGAGTGCAAACGAGACCGTGCAACCCGGTCGCGCAGTCTTACGTTTCCTTCGCCAAGCGCCCCGTCCGTCGCGACCGCGCGCAATCGGACCTTGGATTTTCGCACGCGCCCGCGTTTGATCGCGGCGCTCTCCCGCCGGCATGCTCCGCTTCGTCCTCCGCCGTCTGTTCGAATCGATTCCCGTGATGCTGCTCATCGTCACGGCGACGTTCTTCATGGTCCGCTTCGTGCCCGGCGGTCCGTTTCTCGGCGAGAAGGCGCTGCCGCCCGAGGTGCAGCGCAATCTCGAGGCCCACTACGGGCTCCATCAACCGCTTTGGAAACAATACGTCGACTACCTCGGCGCGCTCTGTCCGAAACGCTTCGCACCCCAACGACTCTTCGCCGACGCCGACCGGGACAACCGCTGGGACTTCGATCTCGCGGCGGCCTTCGGCGTCGATTTCGGCCCCTCCCTCAAGTACGCCAACCGCACCGTCAACGAAGTCATCGCCGGCGCCCTGCCCTACTCGCTTGAACTCGGGGCGTGGTCGCTCCTCGTCGCCCTCGTGCTCGGCATCCCGCTGGGCGTGCTCGCCGCCGTCCGCCGCAACACGTGGGTCGACTACCTGTGCAGCGGCGTCTCGCTCTTCGGCATCTGCGTGCCGACCTTCGTGCTCGGCCCGCTGCTCGTGCTCGGATTCGCGATTCACCTCCAGCGCTTCAACGCCTCCGGCTGGAACGAGCCGCTCGACCGCGTGCTGCCGGCGCTCACCCTCGGCCTCGTCTACGCCGCCTACGTGGCCCGCCTCGCCCGCGGCGGCATGCTCGAGGTGCTCGGCCAGGACTTCATCCGCACCGCGCGCGCCAAGGGCGCCTCCGAGTTGCGCATCGTCCTGCGCCACGCGCTGCGCGGCGGGCTCCTCCCGGTCGTCTCCTACCTCGGCCCCGCGACGGCGGGCATACTCACCGGCTCGTTCGTCATCGAACGCATCTTCCAGATCCCCGGGCTCGGCCGCGAATTCGTGAACTCCGCCTTCAACCGCGACTACACCCTCGTGATCGGCACCGTCGTGCTCTACGCCGCGGCCGTCGTCTTCTTCAATCTCGTCGTCGACGTCGTCCAGGTCTGGTTGAATCCAAGACTCCGTTTCGACGACTGAGCCGTCGCCCAATCGCAAATCGGCAATCTGAAATCGAAAATCTCCGCGATGCTCCGCCTCTCGCCCAGCCCCGACCGCCTGCCGCCGCCCGCGCCGCTCGACGCCGCCGGGCTGGAACGCGGCTCCTCGCTCGGGCGCGACGCGTGGCGCCGCCTGCGCAAGAACCGGCTCGCGGTCGTCGCGGGCGCGTTTCTGGTCTGCCTGGTCGTCGCCTGCGCCATCGTCCCCGTCCTCTTCGGACTTTCCGGCACGCATCAGGAACTCGATCGCAGCTACGCCCCGCCGGGGCTGCCCTATCTCTTCGGCACCGACCGCCTCGGGCGCGACGTATTCGCCCGCGTCATCCTCGGCTGCCGCATCTCGCTGGCGGTGGGCCTGGCCGCAACCGTGGTGTCGTTGGCCATCGGCGTCACCTGGGGTGCCGTCGCCGGCTATGTCGGTGGCAAGCTCGATTCGGCGATGATGCGCTTCGTCGACATCGTGTACTCCCTGCCGTTCACGCTCTTCGTGATCCTGCTGCTCGTATTCACGGACGGGATTGCCCGGCGCTTCCAATTCGGGGCGGGGTGGAGCATCCTCATGCTCTTCGCGGCCATCGGCGCCGTCGAATGGCTCACGATGGCGCGCATCGTCCGCGGCCAGGTGCTGTCGCTCAAGCGGCTGGAGTTCGTCGAGGCCGCGCGCACGCTCGGGCTCGGTCACGGCCGTATCCTCTTCCGCCACCTGCTGCCGAACCTCCTCGGGCCCGTCATCGTCTACACCACGCTCACCATCCCCGGGGTGATGCTGCTCGAGGCGTTCCTCAGTTTCCTGGGCCTCGGCGTGAAGCCGCCGTTGAGCTCCCTCGGCACGCTCCTCTACGACGGACAGCTCGAGATGGAGAGCCAACCGTGGTTGCTGCTCGGTCCCGGGGCCGTGTTCTCGCTCGTGTTGCTCGCCCTGAATTTCCTGGGAGACGGCTTGCGCGACGCTTTGGATGTGCGAGCCTCCGCGGACTAACCGTCCCGCATGTTCGCCCGCTTCCGCCCCTACTACCATTACCTGCGCCCGGTGCGGCTGCGGTTCATCACCGGCATCTGCCTCGGCGTGCTGGCCGGCGGCGCGAGCAGCGCGGGCATCTCGTGGATGATCCGCGAGGTCTTCCAGCCTTTCTTCGAGGCCGGCGGAGGCCAACGCCTCGAGACCGCCGCGCTGCTGGCCAAGCTCGCCCTCGTCCCCCTCGTCTTCGGCGTGCGCTGTGTGTCGCAGTTTCTCAACAGCTACCTCGTCGCCTATTGCGGCACGATCGTGCTGGAGGGCCTGCGCAAGGATCTCTTCGCGAAGTTCCAGCGACTCCCCCTAGGCTATTTCCAGAAGTCCAAAAGCGGCGAACTGCTCTCCCGCGCCGTGTCCGACGCCCAGCAGGCCCAGCTCACGCTCACCAGCTCGGCCAGCGACATCGTCGTGCTTCCAGCCACGTTCCTGGGCGGCATCGGCTACGTGGTCTACATCGCGATCCAGGAGCCGGGGGCCGGCATGTTCCTGCTCGGTCTCAGCGCCGTGCCGGTCGCCGTCCTGCCGATCAAGGTCATCGGCAAGAATCTCTACCGCCGCGCCCAGCAGGCCTTTGCCGCCAACGGCGAAGTCGCCGAGATCCTCCGCGAGAATCTCTCCGCCGCCCGCGAAGTGCGCGCCTTCTCCCTCGAGGAACGCGAGAAGCGGCGCTTCGCGGAGAGTGTCCGTCGCTTCTTCGCCCAGCAGATGAAGGTCAACAAATACGCCTTCACGCTCTCGCCCCTGATCGAGTTCCTCACCGGCCTGGGCATCGCCTTCGCCCTCTTCATGGCCTACCGCGCCAACTCACCGTGGAGCAGCGTGATCTCGATGCTGCCGGCGCTCTACTTCTGCGCCGATGCGATGCGCCGCATGGGCAAGCTCCAGACCGAACTCACCCGCGGCACCGCTGCTCTCGACCGCCTCGAGCACGTCCTCCACGAACCGGAGCCGATCGCCGATCCCGCGCAACCCAGATCCCTCGGCACCGCCCGCGGCGAAATCGAGTTCCGCCACGTCTCCTTCTCCTACGGCGGCACCGCCCCCGACGATACCGTGCTGCGCGACGTCTCCGTGACGATCGCGCCCGACACCGTCGTCGCCCTCGTCGGCCGTAGCGGCGCTGGAAAGACAACCTTCGCCAACCTCGTGCCGCGCTTCTACGAGGCCACCTCCGGCCAGGTGCTCGTCGATGGCATCGATGTGCGCGACCTCCGCCAGACCGAACTGCGCGCCGCCATCGCGGTCGTCAGTCAGGACTCGTTCCTCTTCAACGACACGATCTACAACAACCTCCTGCTCGGCCGCCCCGGCGCCACGCGCGCGGAGGTCGAGCAGGCCGCGCGCGACGCCTTCGCGCACGACTTCATCCTCTCCGCCCTGCCGCAGGGCTACGACACCGTCGTCGGCGAACGCGGCGCCTCCCTCTCCGGCGGCCAACGCCAACGCATCGCCCTCGCCCGCGCCTTCCTGCGCAACGCCCCGATCCTCATCCTCGACGAAGCCACCTCCGCCCTCGACAGCGAGAGCGAGGCGCTCATCCAGAAATCCCTGCAGAAGCTCATGGTCGGCCGCACCGTGCTGATGATCGCCCACCGTTTCAGCACGCTGCGCGACGCGCACCTCGTGCTCGTCTTCGATCGCGGCCAGATCGTCGCGCGCGGACCGCACGCCGAGGTCTACCGCACCAGCCCGCTCTACCGCGGTCTCTACGACCAGCAGCAGATCGCCTGATCGGCGCAATGCCGGTTCCCGCCGCGGGACCGGACCGCTGGGTTGACCACGGCTTCACCGCCAACCGCCAGTACCGCAACGCCCCCGCCGCCCGGTCCGCGCCCCCCGAGCCCGGAAGTTTGCTCTCACGACCGTGAGAACAAACTTCCGGAGCGCAGCGAGCCTCGCGCCCCACCGGCCGCGGACGCCGGCGATGGTTTTATCCTTTCCGCCCTCCGGTTTCCCCGTTCCGGTTTCACGCGATGCCAGAAGCCCACGAGTTCTCCCGCGACATCGAGAACCTCATCGCATCCTTCCGCGGCCTGCCCAACGACGACTCGCGAACCAAGCGCCGCCAGGAACAACCGCTGGGCGAAGCGCTCGACAAACTGCTGCGCAAATACCACGTCGGAGAGGACGCGCCCGACCACACCATCCGGCAACATTGGGCCGAGATCGTCGGTGCGGCCAACGCCGCCTACTCGCATCCGGTCAAGATCGACCCCAAGGGCAAGCTGCTGGTCCTCGTCTCCCACGCCGTGGTCCGCGACGAGCTCCGTCTCCTCGAAACCATCATCCTCCAGCGGGTCCGCAAACTGCGCGGCTGCGAAAAGGTCACCGCCCTCACGCTCCGCGCCGGCTGAGCTGTTGGGCCCGAACTCGCCGGCTTTGCGTTTGCCGGCCCCTTACGACCGCCGTACGTTGCGCCCGCCATGATCGACCTTATCAAGAAAACCGTACTCGCCGGCATCGGCGCCACCGTCGTCACCAAGGAGAAGATCGAGGCGGCCCTCCACGATCTCGTCCAGCAGGGCAAGGTCTCCACCGACGAGGCCAAAGTCATCGCCGCCAAGCTCGCCGAGGACGGCCGCAAGGAGTGGGAAACCACGAGCAAGGACCTCTCCGAACGCATCCGCGACCTCCTCGCCAAGGCCGACTACGCCCGCAAGACCGAGGTCGCCGAACTCGCCAAGCGCATCCAGGCGCTCGAGGAGAAGATCGACGCCCTCACGAAGGTCGCCAGCAATTGAGCCGCCCCGGCGCCCTAGGCCGCCGTCCCCCGAACGACCGGCGCCCCGGTCCGGCGCCTTCGTTCGGCCCGCCGTCCCGTCTCCAACGTGCGGAGCCAATGGCGCGATGCGATCCCGGTGATCATGAACCAGGACCGACCGTCGGCCGCCCCCGACCGGTGCGCAGGATGAAGCCACCTCCCGGCGGTTCGCCCACCCCCAACCCGACCGCAGCGCCCCCGGCATGAGCCCCTTCGATTTCGTCACCAACGCCGTCCGCGCGAAGGAAATCGCGACCGTCTTCGCGCGCCACGGGTTCGCCGAGGTGATCCAGCAGATCAACCCGCCGCCCGGTTTCCTGCACCGGATCATCCCGCAGCCACGGCAGCGCGGCGCGTGGGAACGCCTGCGCCTCGCCGCCGAGGAGCTCGGCCCCGTCTTCGTCAAGACCGGGCAGCTCCTCAGCATGCGGCCCGATGTGATTCCGGAACCGCTCGTCCTCGAGCTGCGCAAACTGCAGGACGCCGTGAATCCGGTTCCCTTCGACGCCATGCGCCCGGTGCTCGAGGAGGAGCTCGGGCCCGACCTCGACGCGATCTTTTCGGAGTTCGACGAGACCCCGATCGCCTCGGCGTCGCTCGCCCAGGTCTACCGCGCCCGCCTGCGCGCCACCGGCCAATCCGTCGCGGTGAAGCTCCAGCGGCCGAACCTCCGCAAGATCGTCGCCGCGGACATGGACCTCATCGCGTTCTTCGCCACGCAGCTGCACCACCGCGTTTCGGCCCTCGCGCCCTTCAACCTCCCGGCCGTGCTCGCCGAGGTGCGCGTCGCGTTCGCGCGGGAGCTGGATTTCCGCAACGAGTCGCAGAATATCCGCTACTTCAACGCCACCAACCCGTTCGCCCGGACCGTCTTCGCCCCGGCCGTCCACGAGGAGCTCACCCGCGAACGAGTCCTGGTCATGGACTTCATCGAGGGCCGCCGCCTCGGCGACGCCGCGCTGCCGCCGGACCAGGCGCGCGCTCTCGCGCGGGACGGCGCCCGCTCCCTCTTCCACCAGATCCTGAAGGCCGGCTTCTTCCACGCCGACCCGCACCCGGGCAACCTCCTGGTGACGCCCGACGGCCGCCTCTGCGCGCTCGACTGGGGCCAGGTCGGGCAGCTCACCCGCCGCATGCGGCACTTCCTCGCCGAGCTCTTCGAGGCCGCCGCCGCTCTCGATGCCGAGCGCATCGTGACCGCCGCCGCCGCCCTCGCCGCCCCGCACCGCCGCCCCGATTTCCGCGCGATGGAGAAGGAGGTCACCTTCGCCCTGCGCGAGAATCTCAACTACGCCATCGGTCACCAGGAAATCGGCCGCGTGATCCTCGCGCTGCTCAACATCCTCGGCCGGCACGGCATCAACATCGCGCAGGACTACTGCCTGATGGCGAAGGCGGTCCTCTCGATCGAGGAGGCGGCGACCGCCCTCGACCCGCAATTCGACCTGCGCGAGGCCGCCGAGCCGATCCTGCGCGATCTCCACCGCGAGCGCTACAGCCCGCGCGCCCTGCTCACCCAGCTCCGCCGCGGGATCGCCGGCGCCGCCACCCGCCTCGGTGACCTGCCGGTCGACCTCCACCGCCTCGCCCAACGCATCAGCCAGGACGACCTCACGATCAACTTCCAGCACCGCGGCCTCGAGGACCTCGACGACGCGATCAACAAGGCCAGCAGCCGACTCACCCTCGCCCTCATCCTCGGCGCGCTGATTGTTGGCTCGTCGTTGATCATCCACGCCAACGTCAAGCCCCACATCTTCGGCGACCTCTCCGCCCTCGGGATCTTCGGCTACCTGCTGGCGATGCCCCTCGCCCTGTGGATCGTGTGGGACATCTTCCGCCACGGCCGCCACAAGTAGCCGGGTTCCCTCGGCCACCCGCGCGCGCCGCGGACACCCTCAGCGCTGCGCCGGCTTCCCGTCCGGTCGGTCGCCGGAGCCGGGCGTCGCCGGAACCGGTTCCGCCGCCACGTATTGGCGCAGGCCGCCACCGGGGCCCACCAGCCGCGCGGTCACGAAGATCAGCAGATTGCGCTTGGTCGCACCCTCGCCCGACGAGCGGAACAGCCGCCCCACCGCCGGCAGATCGCCGAGCAGCGGCACCTTGTCGTTCACCTTCTTCGTCTCCTCGCGCACCAGCCCGCCCATGACCAGGGTCGCGCCGTCCCACAAGGTCACGTGCGTGCTCACCGCCCGCCGCGAGAAGATCGGCTGGTAGAACCCCGAGGGGATCGTGACCGTCTTGCCGCCCGACACCGCGAGGCTCGGACCGCCGTACTCCACGAAGCCCTCGAACTCCGTCACCACCGGTCGGAGATCGAGCGTGATGCTCCGGCCGTCCTCCTCGACCGTGGGCGTGACCGCCAGCTCCACGCCCACGTTCTCCGTCGTGAAATCCTGCGGTGTGCCCGCGGTGATCGTCACGCCCGCCGAACTCGAGTTCTCGCCGCCGCCCGCCTGCCCGACCTGGCTCTGGATTTGTCCGTACTGTCTCGGATACCGCAGCTGCCTCGCCACGGTGATGCTCGCCGGATGGCCGGACAACACCGTCACTTTCGGCGCGCTGAGCAGGTCGCTGCCCTGCTTCTGCGAGAGCGCGCGCACCGTCGCGCTCACGTCGAACTCCCCGATGAAGCCGCTGACCTGCGCCAGCGGCGAGGTTCCGGCGCCCAGCGGCACCGTGCCGGGCAACACCGGCGCGAGCACGCTCGCCACCGAGCTTCCGTCGATCTGGATCGCGCTCCCGCTCGCGCTGCCGCCGAACGCTCCCGCCACGCTCCGGTTGCCCGATCGGTAGAGCTCGCGCGGCTCGCCGGTCAGCGGATCGTTGCGGCGCGCCGCCGCCCAGTTCACGCCGAGCTCCTCGAGCGCGCCATCCTCCACTTCGAGGAACTTCGCCTCGATCTCCACCTGCCGCACCTCGGCATAGCGCGCCAGGATCGCCCGGATCCGCGCAAGGTTGCGCGGCGTCTGGGTCACAAGCAGCGCCGAGCCGTCGAACACCAGGCTGCTGCCTTCCACGCCCTCGAACCGCACGCCGGCATCCTGCAGGAACCGCCGCAACGCCGCCGACTCGCCGCCCCGCGCCTCTTCGGTCTTCGCCGCCGCCTCCCACTGCGGCCCGCCCGGACCCGCGCCCGCCGGCGCCCCGGAAACACCCCACCCTGCCGCCGCCATCCTCGACCGGATCGCCCGCGACAACGGCAGCACCGCTGTCTCGAGCGTCGTGCGCTCCCCGCCGGGGCGCACCACCACGGCGTCCGCCTGCACTTCGTAACAATAGCCCACCGCCTCCGTGAGGAAATCCAGCACGCGCCGTAACGAGAGATTGCGCACCGCGAGGTGCACCGGCGGGTTGGCGTTGGCGGGATCGAGCAACACCAGGTTCACCCCGCCTCCGCCCGTGGCGGCCGCCCGTTCCGCCGCCACCGCCCCGAGACTGGCCAGCGCGCTCGTCAGGCTCGCGCCGGAGAAGGTGACCTCCGGCACGAGGATTCCCGCCAGCCGACGCTCCATCTCGGCCACTGCCCCGTCCGCCGCCGGGGCCGCGGCGCCGGACGCCTCCACCGCCGGCGCTCGTTTCCACGATTCCGCTACCGCGCCAAGCATCGCCTCGCGCGCCCGCCAACGCTCGCCCCGGCCCGCCTCGTCCGCGCGGGCAAGGAACGCCGTCGCCTCGGGATTCCCGGGCTCCCCGGCCAGCACCTCGCGATAGGCCGCGGCGGCGGCCTCGTCCTCGCCGACGAGCACACGGCCTCGGGCCCGCGCCAGCGCCTCCTCCGTCGAGGCGCCCGCCACGACCGCCCACGGCACGACCCAGCACAACGCCCGCGCCGCCCCACGCCATTGCATCAATGTTTCGATACCCATAAAGTCGTCCGCGTTCAGCGGTTCCTCGTCGTGAGTTGGCAGCGTTCCGCCGGCTGGTCGGGGCGCCCGTTGCGCACAATCTCGACCATCGGTGGATCCTCCGTGATCCGATCAACCATCAGCTGGTCGCCGCCGACGGAGAGCTCCTCGCCCGCCTCGACTTCGAGCGTCTCGGCGCGCCCCGCGATGCGCAGCACCGCGATCTGCCGTTCCGGCGCGGCGCTTCCGCCCTCGCTTGCGAGGTCGAACTCACGGGCCGCCACCGGATCCTGCAAACGCACGCGCACCACCCGACCGCCATCGGCGGCGCGCGCCGCCTCGAGCAGGCGGAGCACCACTCCGGTCGCCGCGTCGGCCTCGCCCACCCGCAGGCGCACGCTTCTCCGAGTCGTCGTCTCCTCGAGCAACGCCTTGCCGTCCGCCCCGTCGCCCAGATGCCCCACCAGCCGCCACCGTCCCGGCGCCCGGCGCACCGCCACGAGTTCCACGCCCCAATCATCCACCGTGCCCGTCGCCACCCTTCGGCTCGCCCGTCCGCCCGCGGCGCCGAACAACGTGCGCCCTTCGTCTCCGGCCTTCACCCACACCGGCCCAAACTCGATCGCGGCGCCGCCGGTCCCGCCCCGCACTCGCACCGCCTCGAGGCGCACCGCGATCCGCCGCAGACCGCCATCCGGCGCCGCGCCGCCCGGCGGCGCCCGGGTTTCCCTTTCGACCGGAGCGACCGCCACCTCGCGCACAACGTAGGCACCGGCGGCGACCAGGCCGTTCAAGAATCGGCGCAGGCACTCGCTGGTCCCCGTGAACTCGATGCCCACCGGCCAGTGCTCCACCACCCCGTTCGCCGTTTCGGATCGATTGCCCAACGGTGCGCCCTGCGGCGCCGACCGCTCGAACGTGACACCGCACAGCCGCTGCGGTCCCGCCTCCAGGAGCACCCCCAACGCCCTTTCGACCACGCCCATCCGCACCATCTCCGCCGCCGCCTCGTGCGCCGCCGGCGCTTCGTGGGCGTACCGCGCGAAGCCAAAACGTTCCGCCTTCGCCCACTCGATCCCGGCGGCCGTCGCCGCACCACGGCACCGCTCCACGAACGCGCTCAACGCCGCATAGACCTCCAGTCGGTCCGGCACCGCGGTCGCCTCTTCACTGCCCGGCCAACGACCGAGAGCCGCTGCCAGCTCCATCCGGAGCGCCTCCGGGCCGCCTTCGGCCGCCGCCACCATTTCGGGGCGAACTTGGGGCGTCAGGCTCTCGATCCGCAACCGCTCGCACTCCGCCGCCACCGTTCGCCACCGCCGTTGCTGGCGCCAAAGATCAACCACGCCGACCGCCGCGGCGCAGACGACGGCAACCATCGCACCACTGAACACCGGATACTTGCGCAACAGGCCGAGGGCGTCCGCTTTCATTGCCGTTCCTCCGCCTTGAGCACCAACACGCAGCCGAATCGGAGGCATCCCGGTTCGCCATCGTCGAACCGCTCCGCCTCGATCGCCGCCACCGGCTCCAGCGACGCCGCCTCCCGGAGAAAACCCCGCACCACCTCGAGCCCGCTCCGGCCGCCAGCGGCCGGGGTCGGCGCGCGACCGGTCACCGCGAGCCGCACGCCCTGGAGCTTCTCCGCGCGCTCCGGGGGATGCCCGAACCAGCCCGTCGGGGCCGCGCCGCCGGACATCGGTAGCGCCTCCAGCGTGTCGAGTCGGAGTCCGTCCTCCTGCCCCACACACCGTTCGAGCCCGGCGAGCAACACCAACCAGCGGGTTCTCGCCGTCTCCAACTGCTGGAGTGTCTGCAGCATCTGGCGATCCGCTTCGTTCGCCCGCCGCCGCGCCTGCACCTCCGCCTGCGCCGACCGCCAGGGCGCGAGCCGACTTTCATACGCCGCGACCTCCCGCTGTCCTTGTGCGACCGCATACCGCAACCAGCCGGCGGCGCCGCCGCAGACCACCGCCACGCCGGCGGCCAGGCCCAGCCAGATCCAGCGACGTCGCCGGAACAGAATCTCCCGCCGACGTTCGGCCGGCAGGAGGTTGGGCGCCGCGGCGTCTCCCGCCGCCAACATGACCCCGACGACCGAGCCCAGCTGATGCGCCACCGCCTCCGCCCCGCGGGCCCGCGGCCCGATCTTCACACGCCGCAGGCCATCGAACCACTCGACCCGCGCCGCGCCGCCCAACGCTCGTTCCATCTCCTCGCGGGGCGGCGCGTCCGTTCCCGCCAGGAAGACCGTCGACACCCCGGCCGGCGCCTCACCTTCCTCCGGCTCCGCCAACCGCGCGATTTCCGCGGCCAACCGCCGCAACCGCAGGCCCTCCTCGCCGTCGCCCGCCACCGCCGGTCCCGTCTCGACCGCCTCCCGAACCGGAAGACCGACCAACCGCGCCAGCGGCGTACCCGCGCCGCTCCGCACGAGCAACGCCGTGGCGCCGTCACACTCGACCACCACCGCATCCCCCTCGACCTCCGGATAATTGTACCTCAGGGCCCGAGCCAGAGCCGTCGACCGGGCGACGATCGCCTCAAGGTGCCCGCCTGCGCGCTCCGCCGCATCGCACCACGCGAACGCCGCCTCCCGTTTCATCGCCACCAACTCGACCCGAGCATCGCCCGCCCGCGCCGCAGCCCAATCCCACACGACCTCGGCCAGCGGCCGCGGGATCGCTTGCTCCGCCTCGAAGCGCACCACCTGCGCCCGTTTCGAGCGGCCCAACCGCGGCACCGCCACGGTCTTGGTGAAGGTCATGTTCGGCCGCGGCGACACGGCGAACCGCCGCGCCGCTCGCCACGACGCCGGCAGCTCCGGCCACACCGCCTCCGCCGGCTCACCGGCGCAGGGCAACAAGGCAAATTCCTCCAACATCAGCTCGCCATCGGCCGTGGGGACGAAGGCTCCGACAACGCTCCGACTGGTGCCGCACTCGATCGCGACAGTTCGGGCTCGCATACAAAGGTTCAGGGTATGCGGGGGGCGTCGCGCATGCCGCCAATCTTTCAATACTTCCGCAAGTCGAATCTCACCCGATCCTTCATTTTCCCTCCACCAGCGGATTCCCCTCCTGCTCCTGCCGATCCCCGCCCTTCTCCCTGTCCCGACCGTATCACAATTCTGAGTCATCGCCGCCAACCGACCAAGCGAACCCGATCGCAACGCCCGCACGACGTACGGGAGACAACCCAAGCCCCCTCGTCAGCGTTCGCCTCCCAAAAGACGCAAAATCCTGCCCCGACCGCACCAAAGACTAGCGCCATCCCCCGCCCACGCACCCCTCCGCTCCGGCTCACCCTCGGTCCACCGTCTACCGGACTTGCCCCGCCCCGTCCGGCGCCTCAACCTCCGCCCTTTTCCCGATGCAGACTTCGAACCCGCCCTCCGCCGACTACAACTTCACCGAGATCGAACCGCGCTGGCAGCGCGTGTGGGACGAGCTCAAGCCGCAGCGCGCCCTCACCGGCGGCACGCGCCCGAAGTACTACATCCTCGACATGTTCCCCTACCCGTCGGGCGCGGGCCTCCACCTCGGCCACTGCGAAAACTACGCGATCACCGACATCATGGCCCGCTACAAGCGCGCCAAGGGCTTCAACGTCC
>JAEXPQ010000341.1 GCA_023446735.1 Verrucomicrobiota bacterium | reverse complement strand
CGCGGAGGGGGGCGCCGCGGGGACGGGAGCAGGAGTAGGAGAAGGAGCAGGAGAAGGAGAAGGAGCAGGAGTAGGAGACGGAGCAGGAGAAGGAGTAAGGGTAGGAGATGGAGAACGAGGAGGGGCTTATCGCTTCACGGCGCGGTAGTGGAGACTCGCGATGGTTGGGCCGGCGGCGTTGCTCGGTGTGGCCTCGATCAGGCGGGCGCCAGCGGCTTCGAGCAGCTCGACCACGCGCTCGCGCGGGAGGGCGTACATCGGCATGTGCGGACGCCAATAGGGCAGGGCCCGCTTCCATGTCTGCACCGCGTAGCGCTTGGTCCGCATCCAGAGGGTGGGAGGCCAGACCGAGAACTTGAATCGCTCGTACGGATGGGGTGGTGGGATGTGCGTGGGCAGCTGGAACGAGATCGCGCCGCCGGGCCGCGCGAGACGCACGAGACTGCCGATGTACACCTCGGACTCGGCCGGCGCGATGTGCTGGAGCGTGATCTCGCTGTACACGAAGTCGAACGCGGCGGACGGCAACGTGGCGAGCCGCGGGTCGGCGGTGGCGACGAAGTCGATCTTGTCCGGGTGTTGCACGAGGCGGCGGGCGCGGCGCAGCATCGAGGGCGAGATGTCGATCCCCGTGGTGTGGGCGAAATGCTCGGCGAGGGCGTTGGTCAGGCGGCCGAGGCCGCAGCCGAAATCGATGGCGTGCTCGAAACTCGGACTCAGCCCGCACCGCCGCAGCTGCGCCAGCTCCGTCTCGATCGTCGTCCGCCCGCTTTGGAAGAAGTCGGCCGCGTCCCAGCGGCCGGCCTTCTTGTCCGCCTCGGTGAGCACGGCCCAGAAGGGGTCGGAGCGGGCGTAGCGGTTCCACCAGGCACGGTGGAGCGCGATGCGGAAACGGCGCGCGAACTCGCTCATGACGCGGCGACCTCCTCGGTCTCGAGCCACGGTGGCGGGGCGCCGAGTCCGAAGTCGCCGGCGGGCGCGGCGGCGGCCCGGGGCGGGATCGAGGAACGGAACGAACGGTCGGGAAGCGGGCCGAGGAGCTTCTCCCAGCGATCGACCTCGAGCTGGAACTGCCAGTCCTGCCAGGTGCTGGGCGCCGGGCCGGGCGTGGGGCGCAGGCCGCACAGGCAGGCGAGGGCGTCGAAGAGCGCAGCGCGGTCGTAGTCGCGTGGATCCGCCCAGTGGAGACGCAGGTATTCGAGCGCGGCGGGAAGCCCGTTGGCCAGGCGGTCGGTGCGGCGGGCGAGCCGCCGGTTCTGCCGCAGGCATTCCTCGCGCCAGCGCAGGGCGAGGCGGCGGGAGTTCTGTTCGTCGTGGCGTTTGCGGCCGGGCGAGGCGCTCACGTGGTGGAGGATGCGGCTGTGCAGCGCGACATGGCAGGTGCGGCCGAGGGCGCGGGCGCGGAAGCAGAGGTCGACATCCTCGCCGCCGTTGCGGAAACCCTCGTCGAAGCCACGGAGCTCCAGGAAGAGATCGCGCGGAACCAGCAGGCAGGCGGCGGTGACGGCCGGTGTCTCGCGGTCGCGCCACGGGGCCCAGAGCCAGTACTCGGCGGTGTCGTGGTACGGCTTGCCGGTGATGGTGAAGTCGAAGCCGATGTGGTCGAGCTCCCCGGTGGCGGCGCGGAACTGGACGTTGCCGACGATGCCGGCGCGGGGCTTGCGCCGCAGGATGGCGAGCATCGGCTCGAGCCAGCCGCGGGTGAGGAGGAGATCGCTGTTGAGCAGCGCGAGGAGGTCGCCGGTGGCGGCGAGGGCGCCGCGGTTGTTGGTGCCCGCGTAGCCGAGGTTGCGCTCGTTGAGCAGGACGCGGAAGGGGGCCCCGAGCGTGGCGATCCATTCGCGGGTGCCGTCGGTGCTGCCGTCGTCGAGGAGCAGGATCTCGTGGTCGAGTTCGCGCGGCAACGTGGCCTGCAACGAGGCCAGACACGGCCGGGTGAGATCGAGCCGGTTGTAGAGCGGGATGATGAACGAGACCTTCACGCAGCGAGGGAGAGCGGAACCAGAAAACGGGACCCGCGCGTGCAGGGCGAGCCCGGAGGTGGTGGTGGGGGCGATGCCTGGTCCGGGGCTGAATGCGAACAACACCGATTTTTGTCCCGATCGAGACAGAAAAGTGTGCTGTGGGTGCGAGCGGTACGGGGGCGAGAGGGAGCGGGACAACACGGAATCCTGTCGCGATCGAGACAGGATTCCGTGCTGTGCGCGCGGGGGGGCGTTTGGTGGCCACTGGGGGGCGGTCGCGCCGAGACCGCCGTGGGGTTGTCCTGAGCCGGCCACGATCACCGTGGCGCACGTTTCGGGGAATTGTCCCCACTGCGGGAAGTTTCGGCTCAGCCGGCGCTCTCGAGCAGGCGCTTGAGGTAGGCGCCGTAGGTGGACTTGCCGAGGGCGGCGACCTGGCGCTCGAGGCCGGCGCGGTCGATCCAGCCTTGGCGGAAGGCGATCTCCTCGAGACAGGCGATCTTGAGGCCCTGGCGGTCCTCGATGACGCGCACGAAGTCGCCGGCGTCGAGCAGCGAGGCGTGGGTGCCGGTGTCGAGCCAGGCCGTGCCGCGGCCGAGGATCTCGACGTGGAGCGTGCCGGCCTCGAGGTAGAGCCGGTTGAGGTCGGTGATCTCGAGTTCGCCGCGGGCGGAGGGCTTCAGGTCGCGGGCGAGGCCGACGACCTTGTCGTCGTAAAAGTAGAGGCCGGGGACGGCGTAGTTGGACTTCGGTTGCTTCGGTTTCTCCTCGAGGGAGATCGCGTTGCCCTGCTTGTCGAACTCGACGACGCCGTAGGCGGTCGGGTCGGAGACGTGGTAGCCGAAGATGGTGGCGCCGGCGGTGCGGGCGGCGGCGGCTTGGAGCGCGGCGGAGAGGTCGTGGCCGTAGAAGAGGTTGTCGCCGAGGACGAGGGCCGAGGGGGCGTCGCCGATGAACTGGGCGCCGATGTGAAACGCCTGGGCGAGGCCTTCGGGTTTGGGCTGCTCGGCGTATTCGAGGCGGAGGCCGAACTGGGAGCCGTCGCCGAAGAGACGGCGGAACAGCGGGAGGTCCTGCGGGGTGGAAATGATCAGGACCTCACGGATACCGGCGAGCATCAGCACCGAGAGCGGGTAGTAGACCATCGGCTTGTCGTAGATCGGCATGAGCTGCTTGCTCACGGCGATGGTCAGGGGGTAGAGGCGGGTGCCGGACCCGCCGGCCAGCACGATCCCGCGGCGCGGGATCGTGCCAGTTGAAGATGAAGTGGGAAGTTGAAGAGCGGACATCGGAGCGGCGGGGTAGGGAAGCTGAAGAGAGAAGTTTATGCTGAAGGAGCTTCTCGATCGAGGCTGCGGATCAGGCCGTGGATCGTTCGGGAAATCTCTTTCAGTTCCAAGCGCAGGGCTGCGGCTTCCGTTTGGTCGATGTACCCGAGATCCGCCGCGGTGTACGCTTGGGAACGCGTCTCACCAGCCGAGCCTTTGGCGTAGCCGAGGAATTGGCGAAACTCCGCTTTGCTCAGTCGCTCGGCACCCTCGGCGATGTTGTTGGAGATGCTGTTGGCGGCGTCGGTCATTTGGTTGCGGAAGCCGAAGTCGCGGCAGTCTACTAGCAGACGGTAAACTCGGACTGCCAGCGCCTGGGCCCGCTGCCAGACTGCCAAGTTCTCGAACGTATCGTCGTCTTGCGGCGTGTGCTTCATATCCGACCTTTCACTTCAACTTCAAACTTCAACTCTTCGCGGCTCCGAGCCGCTGCCGCGCGTAGCGAGTGGCGGTGATGTCGTTGCACCAGTCGCGGTGGGCGAGGTACCAGTCGACGGTCTTGGCCAGGCCGGTCTCGAAGGACTCGCGGGGTTTCCAGCCGAGCTCGCTCTGGATTTTTGTGCAATCGATGGCGTAGCGGCGGTCGTGGCCGGGGCGGTCGGCGACGAAGGTAATCTGCGTGGCGTAGCTCTGGCCGTCGGTGCGCGGGGACTTCTGGTCGAGCAGGGCGCAGATGGTGCGAACGACCTCGAGGTTGGGGCGCTCGTTGAGGCCGCCGATGTTGTAGGTCTCGCCGGTACGGCCGCGCTGGAGGACCTGCCAGATGGCGGCGGCGTGGTCCTCGACATAGAGCCAGTCGCGGATCTGCTGGCCGTCGCCGTAGACGGGGAGCGGTTTGCCGTCGAGGGCGTTGAGGATGACCAGCGGAATGAGCTTCTCGGGGAAGTGGAACGGTCCGTAGTTGTTCGAGCAGTTGGTCGTTAGCGTGGGCAGCCCGTAGGTGTGCTGGAACGAGCGGACGAGGTGGTCGCTGGCGGCCTTGGAGGCGGCGTAGGGGGAGTTGGGCGCGAAGGGCGTCTCCTCGGTGAAGGCCGGGTCGGTGGGGTCGAGCGTGCCGTAGACCTCGTCGGTTGAGACGTGGAGGAAGCGGAACGCGGCTTTCTTCGGCTCGGGGAGCTTGGACCAGTAGCGACGGGCGGCGTTGAGCAGGCGGAGCGTGCCGACGACGTTGGTTTGGATGAACGGTTCAGGGGAGTCGATGGAGCGGTCGACGTGCGACTCGGCGGCGAAGTTGACGATCGCGTCGATGCGGTAGGCGCCGAGCAGGTGGTGGACGAGGGCCTCGTCGCCGATGTCGACCTGGGCGAAGGTGTAGCGCGAGTCGCCGGCGAGATCGGCGAGGTTGGCGGGGTTGCCGGCGTAGGTGAGCAGGTCGAGATTCACCAGCCGCTCCACGGCTGGTGGAGTTGAAGTGGGAAGTTTAGGGTGAAGTGCGGAGGCCGGAGCGGAGGGCGCTCCACCTTCGACTTCAACTTCTGAGCTCAAGTGAGCCGGGGCTGCTTCCAGCAGCCGTTGCCGGATGAAGTTGCTGCCGATGAAGCCGCAGCCGCCGGTGACGAGGAGGTTCATGGTAGGGGGCGGAGGAGTTGGTAGTTGGAAGTTTGAAGTTGGTGGACCGGATCGACCGGCGGCGTGCTCCGAGTCCGCGCGCGGCACGGAACGCCCCTACTCCCTCCTCCAGGCGCGCAGCGCTTGCATGACCGCTTCGTGGACTTCGGTGAGCTGGATGCCGACGGCGGCGAGCTTGGAGGAATCCATTACGCAGTTCGAGCGCGGGGTCTTGGCGGCCTTGTGCATGAAGTCGTCCTCGTTGGCGAAGAACTTGAACTCCTTCGTGCAGACGCCGCTCTTCTTGATCATATCGACGACCTCGCGCGTGGTGACGTGACCGGGATTGGTCACGTTGTAGGTACCGAACGGTACGCGTTTCTCCCAGCAGGCGAAGGTGCCGGCGACGAACTCGTCGAGCTGCGAGATGGAGTTGGCCGCCTCGAGCAGCGTGTCGTAGCGTATCAACTTCGTGAGGTAATTGCGCGGGCTGTCGACCTCGTTGAAGGGAATGCGCAGGCGCCAGAGGTACACGTTGGGCGTGCCGGCGAGGACCTCCTCGCCGAGGGCCTTCGTGCCGCTGTAGAACGAGCAGTGATTGGTGCGGAAGCAGAAGTTGGGCGGGTCGTCCTCGCGGAAACCGGTGCCGTCGGGCCGCGCGCCGGAGTAGATGCAGCCGGAGGAGACGTGGCCCCAGGGGATGCCGGCGGCGGTGCAGGCCTGGGCGAGGCGGCCGGGGAGGACGGCGTTGCCGTCGAGGCAATCGGCTTTGTGGAGTTCGCAGGCGTCGACGTTGGGCTTGCCCGTGTAGCCGGCGGCGTTGACGACGAACTCGGGGCGCAGCTCACGCAGAAACGGCGTGAGCACCTCGGGCCGGGTGTAGTCGAGATCGCGGCGGGCGAGGTTGCGGAACGGGAGGTTTTTGCGCGCGAACAAGCGCTGATAGGCTTGGCCGACGTAGCCGGAGCCGCCGAGGAGCAGGATCATGGGAGGCCGGGAGGCTAGGCGGCGCGGCGCCGGCCGGCCAAGTTGTTTCTCGGGAACGTGCGAACGCTCCGGCCCACGCTGCGGCGACCGGCCGGCGCAGCCCTCGTTCGGTCGAGGCGACGAGCGGCCGCGGCCAGCGAGCGTGCTCACGCTCCGGAACGCGCGTGCAAGCACGCTGCCCTATAGTTTCTCCAACGGTGTGAGTAATCTTGCGCGTGGATATGCGGCAACCGCGCGAACCCGGCTCAACGCATCTCCAGCTCGGCCCAGGCGGTCCAGTCGCAACCGGTGTCGCCGCGCGGGCCGGGGTCGATCACGAGCGAGACTTGGCCGGAGGTCACCTCCGTGAGCGGCGCGGAGAAGGGCTGGAGGCCGCGGTCGGCGATCCGGTTGCGCGGGTCGAGGTGACGCGAGAACAAAACGCGCTCGGCGCCGCCGTCGGACCAGACGACGCGAAACTCCGCGCCGTCGGTACAGCCCTCGCCTTCGTGGGCGCCGGGCGGAAAACCGAAGCGGCCGGAAAACGTGGTCGCCTCGGCCGGCACCACGAAGTCGAGACGGCTCGGGGCATGGGCGATGAGGGCCGGGACGCCGTCGATGGTCTGTTCGCACAGCGGGGCGAGCGAGCGGTGGGCGATGGGCAGGACCCCGAACGGGCCGAAGCGGGCGCGCTCGATCTCGGCGGCGTGGCGGGCGCCGACGGTCGAGGGCGCGAGGGCGGACAGACTGATCGCGATCCCTGGGCGGTAGAAGGCGTCGCCGCCATCCTCGGTTTCGACGCGGAAACGGGCGACGCGGCGCGCGGGCCGGCCGCCGGCGAGGTGCATGAGGTCGGAGGCGTCGGCGACGAGGGGTGTGAGGATGAAACCGGTACGCCCGGCGTCGGGTGGCAGGCGGTAGCGGGTGGTGCGGCCGGCGGTGTCCTCGACGACGAGGGCGAGGAGCGGCTGTTTGTAGAGGAACTTGCGGAGGCGGCCAAGGAGCGTGGGCCGGGCGTCGGCGGCGAGCCAGAGGGGTTGTTGCGCGAGCGTGCCGAGCTCGAGGTTCTCGGCGAACGCGACCGTGGCGGTGCGCAGCGGTCGCGGCGCGACCTGCGCGGCCGGGGGGGCGTCGGGGCGGCGGCGCCAGAGCTGCCAACCCTTCTCGGTCAGCACGTAGTCGTAGGCGTGGAGGAGGTAGTTCAGGACGAGCGGGTCGTCCATCGTGGCGAGGCGGCCGTCGATCGTCTGGACCTTGAGCAGGACGAAGGCGGGGGCGGCGGCGGAATCGAAGAACGCGAGGTTGCGGCGGGCGAGCGGGGCGTTGTAGGCGCTGTAGCTCTGGAAGACGGGGCGCGGGCGATAGTTGAATTTGTTGTACAGCGCGAGGGCCTGCTCGAAGCCGAGGATGTCGACGGTGGCGTCGCCCACGGCGCGGTGGACCTCGGGCAGGTGGTACTGGAGGCGCTGCTGGTGCATCCGGTCGCGCAGGCTCTGGCGGAACTCCGGCCAGTGGCCGAGTTCCCAGCCGCGTTGCCAGAGGCGCGCCTGGGTCTCGCCGGCGATGCCGCGAACCAGGCCGGGAATGGACTGCTCCAGACCCACGAGGCAGAGGAGGCCCGCGGCGACGCCCAGCGCCCGCCGGAGCCAGCGGACCGCGCGGGAAGATGAGTCCGAGAAACGGAGACCGGTGACGACAACGAGCGCGCAGAGGAAGAAGCCGATCATGTGGCCGTCGGCGCGTACGAAGCCGTGCTTCCAGTTGAGGAAGAGGAAGGCGGCGGCGAGGACCGCGGTGGCGAGCGCGAGGGCGCGACGCGGGCTCGTGGCGACGAGAAGGGCGAGTTGGGCCGCCAGCAGGCCGGCGACGAGGAGGGCGGTCCGGAGCGGCGCGGCCGGGCTCGGGGTGCTCATCGCGTCGTTGTAGCCGCCGCTGATCTCGAGGCTGGAGACGAGGTAGGCGGGCAGGTGGAGCGGGTTCTGGCCACAGAGAATCCAGACGATGAGGACGGTGCCGGCGAAGCCCGCGGCGAGGCCGGCCGCCGGGCGGGGGGCGCGCCGGTGGAATGCGAGGGCGATCGCGACGACCACGGCGAAGCCGGCGAGCAGGAGGTTGGTGAACTTGATCGTGCCGTAGAGCGCGAGCACCGCCGCGGCGACCAGATCGGCCCGCGGCGGATCGCGGTCGAGCCCGCGCAGGACGCGCCACCCGAGCAGCGCGAGCACGATCATCTGGAGCGCGTCCTCGTAGTAGACGCCGAAGAGGAGGGCGAAGGCGTAGAAGAAGAACCGGGCGAGCGGCGCGAGTCGCCGGCCTTCGGAGACGAAGAGCCAGCCGACCAGGGCGGCGTGCGCGACCTGCCAGCCGACCATCGGCCAGAAGAGCTGTCCCCAGTAGGTCTTGCCCATGACGAAGCCGAGGGGGCCGTAGGTGAAGACGATGTCGTGGCCCCATTGCAGGCCGTGGGCGAAGGCGTAGCCGAGCACCATGCGCCACGAGGCGTCGAGCTCGAGCGCCGGCGGCCGCGGGACGGTGAACGCGGCGAGCGCGAGCAGCAGCCCGAGGAGGCACGGGCCGAGGCGGTCGGGCGGTTCGGCGGCGGGGGCGGAGGGAGCGTGGGCGGACATGGCGGCGGGCAACGGCGGCGGTGCGGCCGCGCGGTTTGGCAGTGCCGTCGATGGCGGGGACGGCGCGGGATGTCCAGCCGCCGGGCGTGGGGCGACGGGGCACCGCGGCCTGAAGGCCCGTGCCACGGGCTGGGCGGCGGCAGGAGAGAAGCGCGAAGTCATTGACTGGCGGCGACGGCCACGCGACGGTGTGGGGGACTTGTCTGCATGAGCGCTGCAAACCCAATCCCTCTCCGGAGTCCGTCCTTGTTCGCCTCTCTCGCGGTTCATGTGCGGGGGGGGGGCTTGTGGCTTCTCGTTTGGTGCTGCGCGGCGGTGCTGCATGTTAGCCAAGCGGTATGGGTGTCGGGTGGAGCGGCGTATCCCGGTGACTTGGGTGACGCGCGCTTCAACAATCTGGTGCTTGAACACGGGTATCTCTCGTTGCGCGGCGTGTACGAGTGGTCGTCGCCGGGGCAGTTCCATCCCGCGACCGACACACTCGGGTTCAGCGACACCCACGCGGGGACTTTGCCGCTCTATGCGGCGGCGCGGTTCGCGGGCCTGACGGTTGAGCGGAGTTGGCAGTGCTGGTTCCTGGTCGTGGCAGCGGCGAATGCGCTGGCAGTCGTGCGCTTGCTCGCCGCGCTGCGGGTGCCGCGGTTGGCCGCCGGGCCGCTCGTCTTCCTCGCGTGCGCGCCGCCCACGATGGTGTGGTACGCCGGTTCGCACGCGCAGATATTGGCGATGTTTCCGGCTCTGTTCGGACTCGAGCAGTGCGTGCGACTGGCGCTGGATGGGAGACTGGTCCGAGTGCTCTCGATCGCCGGCTTGTTCTGCTGGCAGTTCGCCGCCTCGCCGTACCTCGCGGTGTTGGCGGTGCTGGTGGTGGGGATCGGTGCTGTGCTTTGGCTGGTGCTGGCGCTCGCGCAACCGACGATCCGCCCCGCGCTCTGCTGGCAGGCCACGCTCGGCCGATGGCTGGCGGCGGCGGCGCTCGCGTTGCTGGGGGGCGCCGGCGCGTTGGTATCCGTGATCGTGTATCGCATGACGATCGCACGCTGGGGTGGCGGCGGCTCGATGGAGGATCTCCTGCTGCTCTCGCCGGATTGGCGCTCCTGGTTTTCCAGTCCGGCCGGGCACTGGCTGTATCCGCCCTCGTGGCCGGCCGGGAACCCGAACCAAATCGAGGGGTGCCTGTTTTTCGGTTTCGTCCCGTGGTTGGCCGGCGGGTGGGGGCTGGTCCACGGGCTGCGCCGCCGCCAGTTGCCGGATGCCGCTGTGGCCCTGTGCTGCGGTGGGGCGGCCGGGATCGGGGCGTTGTTCTTCACCCGGTGGGGCGCGGGTGCGAACGGCGGATACATCCAGCTGGCGGAATGGGCGGCTCCCTTCCGGGCTTTCCGGGCCAGCGGTCGGGTGGTCGCGTTGCTGCCGGTCCTGCTCGCGGTTCCCCTAGGGGTGCTTCTGCGTTCGTGGCTCGGTGAGCGAGGACGGCGTTGGCGGGTCGCGGTGAGCGTCGTGTTGCTGGTCGCCGTTGGCGAGGCGATTACGGTCCACCAACCGGCGGTTCGTGTCGCGGAGGTCCGGGACCGCGCGGAATCGCTGCTGACGGCGTGGCAGGCCGCCGGCGACCGACCGGTGCTGTTGTTCGCCCCCGGCTTCAGCAACCAAGGCAGCGATCTGCCCCAACTCGATGCGTGGGATGCGGCGATGCGAGCGCGGCGGCACTGCGTGAACGGCTTCAGCGGGCACCATACGGCGGAGTTCGACCAGTTCGTTTCCGAGCCCACGACCGAAAACGGACGGGCCTTGCTCGCCCGGTTGGGGATTTCGCCGGAGCGAGTCTCGGTCGTCGACCGGTGGCCTGCGGCGACGGCCGAGCGTTGGGGTATCGTGCGTTTCGGTGAATGTCCCGAGCGGCCGCTCGACGGCTTGGGCTTGCAGCCAAGTCGGTGGCGGGTGTTCCACACGATGGAGGCGCGCGAGGTCGGCGGGATTCTCGCCTACAAGTTCCTTCCCCCGGCTGAGGTCCACTTCCCGTTGCCCGACTCCGCTGCGCGGGTCGGGTTCCACGCCGGCCTGTGTCCCGGGACGTTCGAGGAAACCGGGCGCTCCGACGGGTTCGGGTTCGAGTGCCGAATTGGGAACGAGGCAGGTGACGAGGTGGTGGTGGCGAAGGAGTTCGTCGATGCTCGGGACGAGAGGCTTCGGCAGGGGCTGCGGCGCTTCGAGCTCGTCTTGCCGGAAGGCCGCAGCCGCGTGCTGGTGCTGCGGGTCGATCCCGGCCCGTCCGGTCAGGGCGCGTGGGATTTTCCGCTCTTTGGCCGGATCGAAGCGCACCCTTAGCGTTTCGATCCGGAGTCCGGGTGGGGCGCGCGCTTGCGACGGTGAAGGAGCGCCCTCACGGGGCCGTCTCAAGCCGGAGCTCGCGGAAGAGCGCGGCGCGCGGAATCGATGCCTTCGGGTCGGCGGCGCTCTCGTAGACGAGAACTAGGACGCGGTCCGCGGCGGTGGCGTCGAAGGTCCACGCGAACGATTCGAAACCGGAATGCACCTGCCGGTGCTCGCCGATGCTGCGGCCGTTGACCCGACCCTCGATGCGCCGGCCGCTCTCGCAACGCACCGAGCCGTGTAGGGTGATGCGCCGCGGGCCCTCGCCCCCCAGGGGAATCGCGCTCTCCGGATACAGGCCCCACTGCACGCGTCCGAGACGCCACTGGGGAAACGGGCCCTCGGGATCGAGGAAGCCGGTGGCGCCCTGGGTCGTTGCGGAGAGGTCAGAGCGTTGGGTGGCGCGGTGGTTGGGCGCCTCCAGCAAATCGATCGGCGGCCCGGAGGTCGGGAAACGCTCCTTGAGCTGGAATCCCTCCGCGAGCAGCGCGGTGCGCAGCTGGGTCTGCAGGCGGTTTGCGGGGAGCCAGGCGAGATAGGCGGCGTCGTCGGCTGCGCCGATCACGACGAAGTCGGCGCTCCGGGCGTTGTCGAGCAGCTCGCCGAGGTCGAAGGCGCGGTGGGCATCGAAGAACAGCGCCGGTTGCCGTGCCTTCAGGGCGAGCCATTCGAGGGTCGGCGCGCTCACGCTGCCTGCCAGCGCGAGGAAGACCTGCGGCGGGGCGCCAGCTGGGCTCTCGCGCGACTCGCGCGCGAGCGCGGCGAGGATCTTGCGGTTCACGTCGAGCGGCGGGCGGGCCTCGGGCGACAGCGGGAACCAGGTCGGCGGCGTGGCGAGGGTTGCCTGCCAGAGCGCGAGGCCGGTCAGGCCGCCACCAAGCAGCCGGCGCCGCCACGCCTGTCGCCAGTTCATGGGGGCGACGCCGGCCGCGGGTTCGGTCTCTTGCGGGTGGAGCGGGTCGGCCCAGCGGGCGACGGTGCGGCAGGCGGCGGTGGCGAGGAGCAGCTGGAAGGTGACGGCGAAGAACTGGTTGGCGTGGCGCCCGAGCACGAGGACCGCGAGCGACAGGGCCGCGGCGCCGGCGAGCAATCCCGTTTCGCCGAACGAGCGCCACTGGCGGCGCCACGCGGCCGCGACCAGGCCGGCGACGACTACCGCCAGGAAGACCCAGAACCAGAAGCCGAGCTGCTCGGCGACCGGCGGCTGGATCGTGAAGAAACGCAGGGCGCCCCAATGGCCGCCGTCGACTCGCCACAGCTCGGCGTGCCGGCCGGAGAAGGTGTTGGTGCGGAAGTACTCGACGACATGGGCGCCATTGACGGCGTAGTACGGCAGCGCGACCACCGCGCCGGTCGCGAGGAAGCGCGCGGCGCCGCGCACTTCGGCGCTGTTCCACCACGCCCGGGAGAAGAGGCGTAGCCCGCGGTGTGCGACGACGATTGCCCCGGCCATGGCGCCGGCGAGCAGGAGGGTGTGCGGCAGGAACGGAGGTTTCGCCAGCAACGCGAGACCGAGGACCACGCCGGCCCAGCCCCAGCGCACGTCCTGCGGAGCCGGGGCGCGCGAGGCGCAGGGAACCAGGAGCGCGCAGAAACCGGCTGTGGCCAGACCGACCGCATAGTCGGGGCGGAACTCGATCACCGCCGTTTGCAGGAGCGGCACCGTGGCGAGGGCCAACGGCGCGAGCGAGGGCAACCAGCCGCCGAGTTGGCGAAACGGAGTGGCCAGAAGATAGAGACTGCCGGCGACCAGCAGGAGATTGGCGACGTACGGCGCCCAGTCGTGCTCGCCGAAGGCCAGGAAGCCGACGATGGCGAGGCCAGTCGAGAAGGCGGAGTGGGGCGGCCGGCGCACGAGGTCGCTGGCGAAGGCGGAGACGCCGTCCGCATGGAGGAGCCGCACGCGTTGCAGGCCGTCGATCAGGTAGCCCACGTCGTCATAGGTGGAGTCCTGCGATAGGCGTCCGGTGGCGAGCGACGTGCGCAGCGCGGTCAGACCGACGGCGAGCGCCGCCGTCCAGAGAAGAAGGTGCCAGAGCCAGGCGGGCCCGCGTGCTTTCATGGTGGTCACGCCGAGAGTTGGGGGCGCCCGGGGGCGCCGCAAGGCGTTGTTTCTTGTGGCCACGCCCGCGGTGCCGCGCGATGGTGCCGGACCTCTTCCGCCGTTTGCCATGCCACGTATCGACCTGATCGTCCCCGCCTACAACGAGGAAGCCTCCATCGACTCGCTCGTCGCGACCGTCGGCGCCGCGATCGACCGGCTGCCGGCACACCAGTTCCGCCTGATCGCCGTCGACGACGGTTCGCGGGACGGGACGTTGGCGCGGTTGCGCGGGTTGCAGGAGCGGGAGGAGCGGCTGGAGGTGATCGCGTTGTCACGAAACTTCGGTCACGAGGCGGCGCTGACGGCGGGGCTGCTGGCCTCGGACGGCGACGCCTGTATTGTGCTGGACGCGGATCTGCAGGATCCGCCGGCGTTGATCGAGGCGCTCGTCGCGAAATGGCAGGAGGGCTTCGATGTCGTGAACGCCTTTCGCTCCGACCGCAGCGACGACTCCTGCGCCAAACGCTGGACCGCGCTGGTCTTCTACCGGCTCATCAATCTGCTCTCGGGCAAGATCAAGATTCCCGAGAACGTGGGCAACTACCGGCTGCTTTCCGCCCGGGTGCGGGATCACCTCAATCGGCTGCCGGAGCGGGTGCGCGTGTTCCGGGTGCTGGTGCCCTACCTCGGGTTCCCCACCGCCCAGGTGCCCTACGTGCGCCCGGCGCGCGCCGCGGGCGAGACGCACTACAACTGGGGGAGCATGTCGCGTTTGGCGGTGGATGGTATCACGGCCGCAACCACGATCCCGTTGCGCTTCGCGATCAACGTCGGGCTGGTCGTCTCGACGATGAGCTTCCTGTACATGCTGTACGTCATCTACCTCGCGCTGTTCACGGAGCGCACGGTGCAGGGCTGGCCTTCGCTGATGTCGGTCGTGCTCTTCATTGGCGGCGTCCAGTTGTTCTTCATCGGCGTGCTCGGCGAGTATATCGGGCGGCTTTTCCAGGAGGTGAAGGGGCGCCCCGCCTATCTCGTCGCGGCGCACTGGCCGTGCCGGGCGCGAGGGCGGGAGGCGCCGGTCGCGCGCGGGTGAGCCAGGCATCCGCGAGGCGGCAGTCCGGGGAAGGCGCGGAGGTAGCGGAATCGGGGCCAAGCCGTGTCCAACTGCTGAATCCGGGTTGAACCGGGGGCCGTCGGGGCGTCGCTCGCGACGTGCTGTTGCGCGATGCCGGTCCCAGCGCCGGTAAAGGGCGGAGGGCGCCGCCAAACGGCGCCCCGACGCGCGCCTTCGGTGCGCAATTCGTCGGAGCGTGAAGTTGGGCCGACTGCTTGGCGGGGCCGTAACAATTCAATCGCCGCGCGAGCCAGCGCGCTGGCTCGCGCGGCGAAAGGCGCGGGCACGCACGCTGACAGTTTCACCAGACCAGTAGTGTGGGTGGTCTCGCGTGGGTGGTCTTGCTCGTAGACTCGCGGCATTTGCATGGTGGCGGAGGCGCTTGGTGGTGGTGCAGTTGCTTGGTTGCGCATTATTACAGCGTCGGGCGGACTGCCGGCAGCGCGGAACGGGTGAAGTTCGGACCCGGGCGGCCGATGAGATGAGGCTGGGGCATTCCCCTTGCTCGCATGTTTCCGCGCCGGCCATTCCTGTTTCGAAGCCTTTGCCGACTGTGGTTGGTCTTGGTTGCGGCCGTGTGGGCGCAGGGCGGGGCGCGGGCCGAGGCGCCGCTGGCGCCGGCGATCGCGGAGGCGCCGCGGGTGCTGACGAACTACCACGATTTCTGGCTGTTGGAGGGCGAGGCGCGCCTTTGGGAACACGCGGCGCGGTTCGAGGCGGATGTGCTGTTCTACGACCCCGAGTGGAATGTGTTGTGGATGGAGAACGAGGACCTCGTCTTCTTCTGTCCCACCGGCGGCCGGCGGCATCCGATCCGCGCAGGGCAGCGGGTGCTGCTGGAGTGCCGGGTGAAGCCGGAGGCCGGCTTCGATCCGCAGGACTTGCGGTTCACCGTGCTTGGTCCGGCCCGGCCGCGCGTGGCGCTCGATGCGAACGAGCGACTGGACCGCGATCCGCAATCGCTCAGCGAGCAGTTCGTGAAGGTCACCGGCTTGGTGGAGCGCACGACCGAAGACGACCCCACGCACCTGCGCCTCTGGATGATCGCGGAGGGTCGTTTGCTGGCGGCGCGCGTGCTGGTCGGAACCGACGAGCCGTTGCCGGAGCTGGTCGGTCGGGTCGTCGAGGCGACCGGTTTGCTCGCCGTCCAGAAATCGGCCGACGGGCTGGTGCAGCGCATCGATCTTTGGGTGCCCGGATTGAGGGCGGTGCGCGATCTCGGTCCGTTGAGCGCGGACCCGCGGTGGGCGTTGGCGCCTTCAACCGGGGCGCAGTTGCGGGCCGGGGCGGACGGCGCGGTGGTGCTGGTGCGCGGCGAGGTGCGGGCGGTGCAGCCGGGGCAGTCGCTCACGTTGTGGGACGAGAGCGACCAGGTACAGGTGTTGTCGCCGCAGGCCGGAACGGTTCGTGTGGGCGAGGCGGTGACGGCCGTCGGTCGGCTGGAGAAGCGCGGGCTCGACCTAGTGCTGCGCGCGGCGCTATGGCGGCGTGAGACCGACGGCGATGCGATGGAGACCGGGCCGCGGAACAAGCTGCGGCGGGCTGCGCAGGTGATGGAACTGGCGCCGACGGAGGCGGCGCGCGGCCACTCGGTAGATTTGTGGGGCGTGGTGACCTGGACGGACCCGGCCGGGGAAGCGTTCTACATTCAGGATGCCACCCGCGGCGTGCGGGTGCGGCTCGGCGGGAAGGCCGCGCTTCGGCCGCCGATCCGGGGCGATTCCGTACGGGTGCGAGGGGTGACGGTGCTGGGCGGCTTCGCCCCCGAAGTCCGCTGTGAGGAGCTTGAGACCGGCGGCGCGTTCACGCTGCCCGGGGCGCGGGTCATCACGCTGGACCAGGCGTGGGGCGGCGCCGAGGAGGGGCTGTTCGTCGAGTTGCGTGGCTACGCGGGAGAGTTCGCGCCGGACGGAGCGGGCCGGCGCCTGCGCGTGAGCACGGCCACCGGCGAGTTTTCGGTGTGGCTCCCGCCGGCGGAGGCTCCGGTGGCGTTGGCGGGGGCGGTGGTGAGGGTGCGCGGAGTCTGTGCGGCGCGCACGGACGACCGGGGTCATCTCGTCGCCATCGAGGTCCTGCTGGCGGGCCTCGAGGACATCGTGGTGGAGGAGCCGCCGCTGGCCGATCCGTTCGCGGTGGCGCGTTCCCCGCTGGCGTCGTTGCGGCGCTTCGGCCCGCTGCAGTCGCCCTATCATCGAGTTTGCATCGGAGGAGTGGTGACGCTGGTGGAGCCCGGCGCCCGGCTGGTCGTGCAGGAGGAGGCGATCGGTCTCGAGGTCTTCGTCCGGGACACGGCGGGCCTGGCGGTGGGCGACGCCGTGGAGGCGGTGGGCTTTCCCGGGCGCCAGAGCGGACGCGTGGTCCTGCTGGAGGCCCGGGTGCGGAGGGCGCCGACGGAGCCCGTCCCGCCGCCGGCGGTGGCGGAGCTGCCCGCGGAACTCGATCCACTGCAGGACAACCGGCTGGTCCGGGCGTCCGCGGTGGTGGACGAGGTGCTGGTCGGCGAGCAGGAGCTGACGTTGCTCCTCAAGGACGGGGCGCGGCGTCATGTCGCCCGTCTGGCCGGACCGGCCGGTCCCGCCGCCGAGGTGCGCCGCGGCAGCGAGGTGGAGTGCACCGGCGTTTACCGGATCGAATACGATCGGCTCGGCCGGGCGCACGATTTCCGCCTCGATCTGCGGTCCGCGGCGGACCTGCGCGTGCGGCGGAGCCCGCCGTGGTTCACGCGGACCCGCGCGCTCGTCGGCCTGGCGGCGCTCGCGTTGGCGGGCAGCGGGGCCCTGGGGTGGGTGGTGCTGTTGCGCCGCCAGGTGCGGGCGCAGACGCGCCAGATTCGCGCGCAGCTCGAGCACCAGGCGAAGCTGGAGGCCGAGTTGCAGAAGGCCGCGAAGCTCGAGTCGCTCGGGTTGCTGGCCGGCGGCATCGCGCACGATTTCAACAACCTGCTCACGGTGGTGATGGGCAACATCACGCTTGCGATGCTCGAGGAGGAGGCGATGGCGGCCGCGGGCGACTGCCTGCGCGACGCCGAGCGCGGCGCCCAGCGCGCGCGGGACCTTACGCACCAGTTGCTCACGTTCGCCAAGGGCGGCGATCCGTTGCGCGCGGCCGAGGTCCTGCCTGAGATCGTGCGGGAGGCGGCCGAGTTCGTCCTGCGCGGCTCGGCGGTGAAATGCGACTACGATTTCGAGCCCGGGCTGTGGCCGGCGAGCGTCGACCGCGGTCAGATCGGGCAGGTCGTGCACAATCTCGTGCTCAACGCGATGCAAGCGATGCCGCAGGGCGGGCTGGTGCGGGTGCGCGCCCGCAACGTGGTGCTGGCGGCGGGGGAGGTGGGCGTGCTGCCCGCGGGCCGCCATGTGCAGCTGATCCTGGCCGACACCGGTCCCGGCATGGCGCCGGCGGTGCTCGCGAAGTTGTTCGATCCCTACTTCACGACCAAGAAGAGCGGCTCGGGCCTCGGGCTGGCGACGGTGCACTCGATCGTGCGCCGGCACCATGGGCACATCGAGGTGCAGTCCGAGGTCGGGCACGGCACGGTGTTCCGCCTCTGGCTCCCCGCCGCGGAGGAGATGGCGGCGCCGGCGGCGCCCGCCGAGCCGGCCGCGCCGGCGCAGTTGAGCGGCCGCGTGCTCGTGATGGACGACGAGGAGGACATCCGGCGGCTCGTGGTGGCGCTGTTGCGACGGCTCGGGCTCGAGCCGGTGGCCGTGGCCGACGGCGCCGCGGCGGTGCGCGCCTACGCCGAGGCGCGGGACGAAGGGCGGCCCTTCGCGTTGGTGATCATGGACCTGACGGTGCCGGGCGGCATGGGCGGGCGCGAGGCCATGGAGCAGTTGCGCTGGTTCGATCCGCAGGTGCGGGCGATCGTCTCGAGCGGCTATTCCAACGACCCGGTACTGGCGGATTTCCGCGCGCACGGTTTCCGGGGCATGGTCGAGAAACCCTACGAGGTGGAGCGGTTGATGGAGTGCATCGGTCGGGTGCTGGCGGAGCCGGCCTGAGCGTGCACCGGTCGATGACGACGAAGCGCGAGCGTCACTGGGGGAGCGTGGTGGCGGCGGGGACGTGGCGGGTCCGCCCGCACCGCCGCGG
>JAEXPQ010000311.1 GCA_023446735.1 Verrucomicrobiota bacterium | reverse complement strand
GCAATCATCGCGTTTCTGGGGTTCTGCAAACGGAGCCATGCACCTGCCTCGATCATGTTGATCCAGTCGTATCTGGGCGGCATGCCGGAGCAAGAGCGGAGTGGCGCCAGGGCGGCATTACGCTGGTTCGTGCTGGCCGCGGAGCGAAGTTTGGCCAGCGGAGGTCCGAGGACGGAAGACGGCGGACGACGGAGGACAGACGACAGACGGCGGAGGGCGGACGGAGTCGCAGGTGACAAAGTGACAGGTGACAGGAGGGCGGACGACGGAGGACGGGGGATGGTAACCGGTGGGCCGTTGCCGGTGGTCGGTGGGCGGCGTGGGGACGGACGGAACGTAGAACGTTCCGCCACGCGCGGAGTGCGGATCGCGGCGGACAAGCGGATGCCGGATGGCGGGCGTGAAGCCCGACCCACCACCGGAGACCGGAAACCGGAGCGCGGAGGAGCGGCGGTGCACGGACGGATGAGCAAACCTAAAACAATGAAGACGTTTCTGTCGGCACTCATGGCTATCGGGATGACGGTTACCTGCGGCGCGGCCATGAGCTTCGTCCACCCTGGTGCGATCGATTCCCTGGAGGAATTCGACTTCGTGAAAGCGAAGATTCAGGCGAGCGCTCAACCATGGAAGGGCGAGCTTGAACGCTTGAGGAATTCCAGCGCTGCCACGCGAGAACCGCATGGAGCAACCCACATCAATTCCAACAACCAAGACGCCGAAGTCTCGCGCGATGACGCAACCGCGGCCTACACCCAAGCGCTGCTGTGGTACTACACCAACGACGAGGTCTACGCCCAACGTGCCATCGCAATTCTCAACTCGTGGGCGCAGTTGCAGGACTTTACCGCCGGCACCGAACAGGATCGTTTGCAGGCCGGCTGGCTCGGCGCTGTGCTGGCTCCGGCGGCAGAAATCATGCGGCTCTATCCCGGGTGGACTGCGAGCGAGCGCGGTGACCTTCAAGCCATGTTCAAGCGGGCATTTTATCCGCAACTCAACACCCCGAGCTTTTGGAATGGTAATGTAGATCTGACGCAAATCGACGCGATGATGGCGATCGCTGTCTTCAATGAAGATGAAGCGGAGTTCAACCAAGGTCTCGCCCGTTTGAAGAACCGGATCCCGGCATATTTCTATCTGACCTCGGACGGCCCGAGGCCCAAGTCGATTGCGGGCGACGGCGGCGATGTGGAAAAGTTCTGGTTCCGTCCCAAGAAGTGGATCGACGGCCTCACACAGGAAACCTGTCGCGACAACGGGCACCACGCGCAGTTCGCGCTGGGCTCGACCTTGCACGCGGCCGAGACAGCCTGGCATCAAGGCGTGGATGTTTATACGGAAAACCAGACGCGCTTCACCGCGGCGATGGAGCTTCTGGCGGCACAGTTCCTTACGGGCTCGATGCAAGGCGTATCGAGTAACGACAGACCGGAGACCGGGCGTTGCGACACGTGGGAGATTGGCTTCCATCATTACCACAACCGCGGCGGAGTCGCGCTGCCAAATACCCGGAGGCTGATCGACGAGCAAATCCGCCCCCACGCCCCCAGAAGCATTTTGAACATAAACTACGAGACACTGACCCACGCTGAACTACCGGGTGATCTTGCCCGAGCCCAAACGCAGCGCGGATTGAAGGGGTCGTGTCGCGACAATTGACACGGCATCCAGAAAACGGAACCATGCTGCACGTCTCGCGCCAGCTCTCCGTCGCAGGCTCCTCCGATCTGTCACGAGCCCTGATTCCTCCCTTCGGTCTGTGGTCGCTACGGTTCGGTAAGCACCAAACCCGCGGGTTGCGGCCGGTGCGCGAGGAATTGCGCACGAGGCGGCGCTCTTGGAACACCCGCGCCGTTGCCGTCGTTCCTTCGCTGCGCGTTGCTGCGCTGCGCCGCGTCGGCGACCGCCGATCCAGACCGGCGGGAGCCCGCTGCGCCCGGCTGGGTGCCGGGCTTGCTCAACCGGCCCCGTCCGGGCCTCGCGAGCTCGGCCAGGCGGGGCCGGGTCGCGCGCCCGCTCGCGTTGCTTGCCCAGCGGCTGCGGTCCCGGCGCTCGCAGTGCCCGCTCCCTCGGCCGTCGCCAGCTTCGGCCGTTTGTGGTGCGCGGGCACCAGCTGCCCAGGTCGACCGCCGGCGCGGACGCCGCCGGGCCTTCGTTGTGCTCCTCGCGACCACTACGTGGGTCCACGCCGCGACAACTCCGCTGCGCTGCGAGTCGTGTGCCGCTCCTTGCCGCCCGCCTTCGCCGCGCCTACGGCGGGCACGCCAACCCCTCGCGTCCTCGGCGTCGTTGCGTTCGGAACTGGCGACGGTGCATTTCCCGCGACTTTCACCAACTATGCCAGAAATCTCCGGCAAAATCTGGCAAAACGGGGGCAAGACTGTCCCAACCGAGCCTTCCGGTGAACTCGCGCAAAGCCCTGCTTTGGCGGGAGTTGTTCACGATTGTCCAAACCGTGAAAGTGGCGGAGAGGGTGGGATTCGAACCCACGGTGCCTTGCGACACTCCGCATTTCGAGTGCGGTGCGATAGACCACTCTGCCACCTCTCCGTGTGCGAGCGCGGGAAGTTGGGGAATGCCTCACGAAAACGAAAGCAGAAAGTTTCACGCTTCGCATCGGTGTCGCGGGGGGGCTTGATCGCGGGCGTCGGCACGGGCCCTTCCGGTTTGTTTCGCGCGTGGGAAGCCGGCGAGGCTTTCGACCCGGCGTGCCGGACCGAGCGCGCCGCGTAGGCAGCGTGCTCGCACTCTGGCCTGCGGTTTTACCAGCGGTGCGGGCGACTTCGCTCGCGAACGCGTGGTGGTCGGACTGGGGCTCAGCCGCGGGCGTTGGCCAGACGGCGGGCGGCGACGAGGTGCTGCCGGATGGCCTTCAGCAGTTGCAGTTCGCGGGCCGAAGGCTGCAGCGGGCGCAGGCCCGTGCGGGTGCCGACGATGAGCGCAACCGCACCGGTGGCATTCGTGAGCGGCAGGAGGATGAATGCGGTGATGTTCCCGGCCGACAGCAGCCATTCGGGCAGGAAGGGGCGGATCTTGGGGTCGGAGGTGTCGCGGATCAGGACGTCTTCGCGGCGGCTGAGGCAGATGCTGAACACATCCCGGCGCTCGGTGCTGACCACGGGGCGGCCGCGGACGATTTCCAGCAGGGCGCCAAGTCCGAGCTGGGCCGAGTACGCCCGGCCGTCGGGTTCGCGCTGGAAAAGCACGCAGTCCTGGAGCGCGAACGCGCGGCGCGTGGCCGAAAGCGCGACCATGTCCAGCGCGGGCAGGTCGATATCCGTGGCCGCGGTGAGCTCGGTGAGGTGAATCAGGCACTCCGTGAGGATCGCGGCACCGTCGGGCTCGGTGGCGGCCGGCGGCGGCGGGGCGCCAGTCGACGGGGGCGTCGCGGCGGCCCGATCCGGGGCGGGAGTGGATCCAGTGAGTGGTGACGCTGCGGGGACGGGGGCGGGGGAAAAGGCGGTGTCGGGCAGCACGGGCAGCGGCTCGGCCTGGGCGGCACGCTCGGTGATGCGCTGGATGACGCCGGTGGTGATGGCCTTCGCCCCGTAGGCGCGAGTGAAGTTGCGCAGGTTCTGGTCGACCACCTTCATGAGGATGCCGATCGAATCCTGGGTGAGCTGAAGCTTCTCGGAGAACGTGCGGCGGAGCTTCTCGGCTTCGTCGGCGAAGCCGGCGGCGCCGATGCGGGAGGAAACGACGATTTCGCCGAGCGTGGCGGCGAAGTGGGTGATGGCGGTGAGGCGTTCCTCGGCGGTGGCGTTGGCGGTGGCGAGCTGGGCGGCGGGCACCTCCTGCAGGCAGCGCAGGATGGTCCGCGGGAGGCGCGAGTCCTCGAAGAGGCGGAGGGTGAGGTCGAGCGGCGTGAGGCCGAAGATCCGTCGGCAGGCGTCGGCTTCGGTCTCGTCGACCGGGCGTTGGTGGACCTGCTGGAACTCGGCGGCGAGGAAGGTGGTGAGGAGGAGCCGGCCGTAGTGGCGCAGGCAGGCGAAGACGAAGGCCTGTTCGGCGTCCTGCTCGGGGTGGACGGTGGTGAGCGCCTGGGCGAACAGGCCGCTGCACAGGGCGAGGGCGGCGGACTCGCGCACGGCCTCGGGCTGGGCGCCGTGGAGCGCCTTCTCGATCAGCAGCATCGAGAGGGCGAGGTTGCGGATCTTGTTGAAGCCGACGACCTGGATGGCCTGCGTGACGGTCGTGACCTGGTGGCCGAAGGGGTTGTAGCCGAAGGTATTCGCGGCCTGGATCACCTTGGCGGTGACCATGGTGTCGCGGCTGATGAGGTCGGCGAGCTCCTGGACCGAGATGGAGAAGGCGCGGTTGGAGAGCTCCTCGATGAGCTTGATGACCTCAGGCAGGCTCGCCGCTTCGTTGGAGCGAAGCGCTTGTTGGACACGGGCGATGGTCTGACTGGCGAGGGGGGAGGCCACGGAAGGAGCTACCTCCTCCGTGTAACGGTCCAAACCGGTGGCGGTTAAGGGGAAACGCGACCGGGTTGCCCCTCGCGTGGGGTGGACACCGCGGCTAGACCTTCGCGCCCTTCGTCAGCCAAGTGCGCAGGAACAGCGCGATCAGGCAGCCCACGAACGCGTACAGGCCCAGCCACAGCCACATGGCCGACGGGGTCTGCCAGTAGGGGAGGCGGTCCTCGATCAGCGCCTGCTGGAGCGGCATCGCGGCCCCGTCGACGGGGACGGTTTCCGGCGACCAGCGCGCGAGGAGATGACCGGACAACGCGCTGACGCAGGTTTTTGCGGCGAACCACGGGAGCATCGAGAGTCCGAGGTAGGTGCCTTCCTGGCCCTTGGGGGCGATCGCGGCGGTGTACTCGTTGAGTTTCGGCGACCAGAGCACTTCGCCGATGGTGACCAGCACCATGCAGAGGATCGCCATCACATAATGCGCCTTCGCGATCCCCATCCCGTACCATTGCCAGGGCAAGGCCATCGGGAAGAGCGCGAAAGCCGAGATCATCGAGCCGTACACCAGCAGGTTGAAGACGCGGAACTTGTTCGCGAGCGGGATGAACAAGACCAAGCCGATCACGATGCCGATCGGGTTGATCATGTTGAGCACGCCGATCGCGGCGTCGGGCCCGATGGTGCGTTCCCAGTACTTCGGCATCAACAGATAGAGGTAGGCGTAGACGGCCCGCACGCCGAGCACGAGGGCGATGAGCACGATCAGGCGGAAGAACGCGGGTTCGCGGATCACGTCCTTGGCGATCTCCAGCGGGCGTTTGCGCACCGGCTGTTCCTGCGCCGCCTCGGCGCTCTCGTCGGCGCCGTGCAGCTGGTCCTCGCGCCGTACCATGAGTTCGGCGACGATCCAGCAGAGCGCGGCGAGCACGACGCCCATCGTGAAGATGTGGACGTTGGCGACCTTGAGCTGGAGGCGGACGATGTCGATCGAGGCGCCGCCGGCGGCGGCGCCGATGTTCATGAACAGGTACCAGAGGTTGAAGCCGGCGCTGCGGGAGCGCTTCGTGGTGTAGCGTTGCGTGGCCGACTGGAAGATGGTCTGGATTGCCGCCATGAACGGCGCCATCAGGACGAGGAGCACCGCCGCGATCACCCCGCGGTGGGGGAGTCCCGGCATGAGGCCGACCGCGAGCACGGCGCCGCGGAGCACAAGCATCGAAGCGAGCGAGAGGCGCAGGGATTTGCGGATACCGAGCCAGTCGGTCGCGAGCCCCGAGAAGGTCAGCAGGATCGTCGTGGCGGAGGTGAAGACCGCGATCGTGTAACCCGCGTTCGTGTCGCTCATGCCTAGATCTTGCGAGAGGAAGAGCGAGGCGATGGTCAGCATCGCGAAGTAGAAGGTGCAGTCCAGGAGGTTGACGACCTGGATGCCCCAGTACTCGGCGCGGGTCTGGCGCAAAACACCGAAATCGCGGAAGTAGTCGCCGATCAACTGGCCGGCGGTGCGGGAGCTGGTGGGGTTGCTCATGATTGGTGGGCGGAGCCACAGCAGCTGAGAACGTGCCGGCTGTCGAGCCGCAGGACTCGGCTTGTGCGCCGGGCGTGTGGCCCGGGCGGGCTCACGCCGAGATCATTCGTCAGGGCCGGGCGCGGAAAGGGCGCGGCGGTCGCGCTCGGAACCGCCTGGTGGCGGCCGCCGTCGCGGAGCGTTGCGGCTCGGTCATCCCATCGTGGGGTAATCGGTATACCCGTGCGGTCCCGGGCTGTAGAAGGTCTTCGCGTCCGGCTCCACCAGGGCCGCACCGGCCCGCACGCGCTGCGGCAGGTCGGGGTTGCTGATGAAGTGGTGGCCGAAGACGATCGCCGCCGCGGTGCCGGCGGCGACGGTCGCCTCGGCCTCGGCCGGGGTGTAGCCCATGCCGCACAGCAACGCGCCGCGGAAGGCCTGGCGGGCGGGCGTGACCACATCGCCTTTCTGCTGACCGAAGAAATCGCCGCGCATGAGATCGAGGAACGCGATGCCGCGGCGGTCGAGTTCGCGCGCCACATGGGTCGTGAGGGCGACCGGGTCGCTGTCCTTCATGTCGTTGTAGCTGTTCAATGGCGAGAGGCGCACACCCACCCGGCCCGCGCCCCACACGCCGATGACTGCGTCGACGACCTCAAGCAGCAGACGCGCGCGGTTCTCGATGGGACCGCCGTAGGGCCCGCTGCGCTGGTTGCTGCCGTCGCGGAGGAACTCGTCGAGCAGATAGCCGTTGGCTCCGTGCACCTCGACGGCATCGAAGCCGGCGGCGAGGGCGTTCTCTGCGGCTTGGCGGAAGCCGGCGACGATGCCGGGCAGTTCATCGTCGCGCAGTTCGCGCGGGGTCTCGTACGGCTTCTTGCCCTGGGGCGTGTGCGTCTCGTCGTTGGTGATGTGCAGCGGACTTGGGCCCACGGGCTGCGCGCCGTTGTTCAGGAGCGAGTGGCAGGCGCGCCCCCCGTGCCAGAGCTGGAGGGCGATCTTGCCGCCTTTGGCGTGCACGGCCGCAGTGACGTTCTTCCATCCGGCGACCTGGGCCGCCGAGTAGATGCCCGGCTCGCGGCCGCCGAAGGCAGAGTTGCCGGCGATGGCCATCGTCGCCTCGGCGATGATGAGCCCCGCGCCTGCCCGCTGGGCGTAGTAGTCGGCCATGAGGGCGGTCGGGTTGTGGTCCGCGTCGGCCCGGCAGCGAGTGAGCGGGGCCATGACGAAACGGTTGGGGAGAGACAGCGAGCCGAGTTGAGTCGGAGTGAAGAGTGCGGCGTGATGCATGGGTGGTAGGTCGGGCGCGAAGCAAGGGGAGTTCGCTCCAAAGGCAAACGCGGCCGGTTCAGCGCGGTGGGGCGACACCAACGGGGGCGCTACGCCGGGGGCAACCGACCGAGAAAGCAGATCTCTTCCCGGATAGCCGGGTCAGTCGTGGCCATTCAATTGCCGCCAGTCTGCGAGCGATGGGGGCCGCACCGATGGGGAAGCTGTAGGGCAGCGTACTTGCACGCGCTACCCGGAGCGCGAGCAAGCTCGCTGGCCCACGCGGCCATTGAATCGTTGGTTCAATTCTCCGCGGAGTGCAGGCCGCCGGCGCCGGCGCGGAACTCGAGCACGGTGCGGCCGGAGCCGTCGGGGCGCTCGCTGGCGCAGTTCCACAGGCAAGCGCCGCAGTGGATGCACTTCTCGCGGTCGAAGACCGGGACGCCATCGGCGCCGTGCGCGATCGCCTGTCCCGAACAAACTTCGACGCAGGTGCGCTGGTCGCACTTGGCGCAGACCTGCGGGAAGGGGAAGACGACGTGGTCGGCGTAGCCCGGCGCGGCCTGGACCTTGCCGCCCATGAGCAGCGCGTCCTGGTGCGAGACGAGGAGCTTGCCGTCGAGCGGGATGGCGGGCCAGCCGGCGCGGTCCATGAGCGCGTTGTAGAGGGGAAGTCCCTTTGCGAGGCAGTCGGCGCGGAGCTTGGCGATCTCGGCGGCGGGGATCTTCCCGGCGTAGAACTTCTCGATCGAGGGCAGACGTTTGTGCGGCGGGAGATCCTTGCCGAAAGGGAAGTTGAGGATGCCCTTGGTCAGGCCGGTTAGGCCCATGCCGATGAGGCCGGACACGACGCCGCGGGTGAAGCCGTCGCGCGACTTCTCCGCGATGCGGCCCTCCTTCTCGACCCAGCTCGCGCGGCGGCGGGCCACGTAGGTGGCGTCGAGGTTCTCCTTGGTGAAGGGCTTGCCGGCCTTGAGGAGTTCGAGCACGGCATCCGCGAGCTGGGTACCGGTCGCCCACGCCTCGTCGACGCCGGAACCGGTGAGGACGTTGGTGGTGCCGGAGCCTTCGCCGATGCGGGCGTAGCCGTGGCCGGTGAGGTGCGGCTCGCCGCGTTTGCCGGACTCGCCGAGGGTCTTCGCGCCCCAGGAACGCAATGTCGCGCCATTCAGGTGACGCCAGAGGTACGGGTGCTGCACCCAGTGCTGGAGGTAGCGGTAGGCGGTGCGGACGGGATTATCGAACCACGAGGGGACGAAGAGGCCCAGCGAGGCGATGTTGCCCGGGTGGACGTACATGAAGCCGAAGATCTCCGGCTCGGGGAACCCGAAGGTGTGGAAGACGGTGCCCGGCTCGAGCTTCGAGCCGGCGGGGAGGTCGACGACGAGCTTCATGCCCACGGCCCATTCGTGCGCGTGGTGGCCTTCGGGCATGCCGAACTCGTGGTCGAGCTGCTGGCCGAGCGCGCCCACGGGGCCGTCGCCGATGACCGTCAGGGCGGCTCGGATATCCATGCCGGGCGTGAACGCGCCGGTGGGCGTTCCGTTCTTCTCGACGCCTTGGTCGGAGAGGCGCACGCCGACGACTTTCTTCTCTTCGACGAGCGCGGCGGAGACGGGCGACGACGGCCACACCTGCACGGTGCCGGCGCCGGTGGCCTGCTGGCCGACCCACTGCATGAACTGGCCCATCGAGAGCACGAGGCCGTCGTGCTTGGCGAGGAACGGCGGGATCCACGGGAGCTCGATGGCCCAGGTTTTTCCTTTGAAGAGCTTCAGGAAAACGTCGGAGGCGCGCAGCGCGAGCGAGCGGCGGCTGGCGCCGATCGGGTCGAGCAGGTAGGCGACGTGCTCGGTCTTCACCGGCGCGGCCATCGGGATCTGCGCGGGGTCGAGCTGCGGGAAACTCGCCTTGATGCTGCGGCCCGGCGTGACCACGCCCGAGACGCCGAAACCGACGTCGTCGGCGCGCTCGTAGCAGATGACCTGTGGCGGCATGCCCGGCATGGCGGCGCTCTCGACGACGGGCGAGCCGTCCTCCTTCACGAGGTTCTTGGAGAGCGTGGTGAGGAAACCGCCCATCGCGGGGCCGAAGCCGACACAGACGATGTCGACATCCATGCGCGGACGTTCGACGGCGGGGACGGAGGAGGGGGCGGAGGAGGAATCCACGGCGGACACGGAGGACGGAGGAGGAAAGGAACCACTAATCCACACTCATGGGCACTAATCCGGAAGCGGGGAAAGCGGGGTGGGTTTTGAGGCGCTCAACGCCAGCAGAGCGGCGGAGCGAGTCAAGGGTTCGGGCGTGGTTCGTCCCGCGGCGGCGAACCTTGCGGCGGCGGTGGAGCGCTCACGAAATCCGAGGCCCTTGTCTGCCGAACGGCGCCTCAGAGGCTGAGCTGTTCGCGGAAGACCTGCGCTTGGCGGCGGGAGAACTCGATCTCGCGTCCGCAGGAAAGGACGACGCGCATGCTGCGGTTGAACCAGTCGCCGACGGTCGTGATCGAGGAGAGGTTCACCAGTTGGGAGCGGTTGGCGCGCATGAAGAGCCGGGGCGGCAGGCGCTCCTCCAGCGAACCGAGGGTGCGCGAGAGCAGGGCGGAGTCGCGACCGAACACGATGCGGCTCTGGTTGCCCTCGGCCTCGACGAGCAGGATCGAGCGCACCGGCACGAACCAGCAACGGTCGCCGTCGCGCACGAACACCTGGTCGTCCTCGGCGAGTGCGCCGGCCGTGTCGGCGGCGGACGGCGCCGGGGCGGCCGGAAGCTTGGTGGCGGCCTTGGCGAGGGCGGCGGCGAGGCGCTTGGGCGCGATCGGCTTGAGGAGGTAGTCGAGCGAGTTGATCTCGAAGGCGCGTACAGCGTGTTCCGAATACGCGGTGGTGAAGATCACGAGCGGGTGGGGCGGCGACAGCGCGGCCAGCAGGTCGAAGCCGCTGCCGCCCGGCATCTCGATGTCGAGGAAGAGCAGGTCGGGGCGCAGGGCGGCGACCAGCGGCGCCGCCTCGGCCATGGTGCCGGCCTCGCCGAGGATCTCCACCGCGGGGTGTTCCTCGAGCAGGCCGCGGAGCTCGCGGCGGGCGGGACGTTCGTCGTCGATGATCAGGGCTTTCATGGGGCGGAGGTTGGTAACGTGAGTTCGGCGACGACGAGGTCGGGCGCCTCCTCGCGCAGCACGAGGCGGGCGCGGTCGCCGTGGAGATGGGCGAGGCGGCGGCGCAGGTTGGCCAGGCCGAGGCCGGTGGACCCCGCGGGGGTGGGGCCGAGGCGGCCTGGGTTTGAAAGGCGAATCCGAAGCGCGCCAGCGACGAGCGCTGCCTCGAGGCGGATCTCGCCGCCCGCGGGGCGGGTCGCGATGCCGAACTTCACGGCGTTCTCGACCAGGGTCTGGAGCGCGAAGGGCGGCACTGGCGTGGCGAGCGTGGCGGGCGCGATCTCGCGGGCGATCCGCAGGCGCTCCTCGAAACGCAGTTGCTCGAGCGCGAGGTAGGCGTCGACGGTCTCCAGTTCGCGGGCCAGCGGGATGGTACGGTGGCTCTGCACGTCGAGGGCGGCGCGCAGGAGGTCGGCGAGCATCGTGATGGCCTCGCGCGGGGCGGGTTGGTCGCGCGGGATGAGGGCGCGCAGGGTGTTGAGGGAGTTGAAGAGGAAGTGCGGGTTGATCTGGGCCTTGAGGGCGAGCAACTCGGCCTGCTTGGCGGCGGCATCGGCCTGAACGCGGGCGTGGTCGGCGGCGTGCAGGGCGCGCAGGAACAAGAGGCTGAGGAAGCCCGCGAGCCAGAAGGTGGAGTATTCGGCGCCCAGATAGGCGAGGAGCAGGCTGCCGGTGAGCCATCCGAGGGTTGTCTCGGGCGGGGCGGGGGTGGCGAGGCGCGAAAGAAAAGTGCCGATGGTGGTGGCGACCAAGGCGCACAGGACGACGCAGCCGAGGCCGGCGAGGAGGTAGTGGCGCGCCGGCCGCGCACGGGCGCAAAGACCGAGCAGCAGTCCCCGGCTGAGATGCGTGCCCACAATCATCTCGAGCGAGAAGGCGAGCGCGGAGAAGAGCGCGAACCAACCGAACTCGGCTTGGCGCGTCGCGAACAGGAAGAGGTCGGTGCCCACCGCGAGTGGCACCCATAGGCCCAGTTGCACGGTCCAGTAGAGCCCCGACCCGAGCCAGCGTCGGCCGGCCGGGACCGGTTGGGCGGGGAGAACGAGGGAAAGGAATTTGCCGGGGGCGGGCATCGGGGGCGACTCAGAGGCCGGGGCGGTCAGCGGGCGTGCACGCGCCGCGCAAACGCGTGCGAACACGATGGCTGACGGTGTCATCTTGGGGGCGGGCCATGGCGCTCGGGGATGGCGGTGGTTGCGGGGGGACGGAGGGGGCGGGGGAAGGAAGCACGATCAAGCGGAGCGAGTCCACGCCGCAATCAAACCGGCGAGGTCAGCCAGTGGCGTGAGTAACTGGTGATGCGCTCGACGGTACCGCGCGGCGGCAAGGCGAGGTCGGACGACCAGAACGATGCGCGGAGGCACTCCGTTGCGGGATACCAGAGCCCGTCCGGGGTGCTCCGGCATCGCACGAAGCCGAGCACCGACGCGGCGGCGAGCCGCTCGTTCGTGGGCTGCTGGAGGCGGCCATGGAACAGCAGGCGGTGCGCAACGCCGAGGTCGCGGTCGATCCAGACGCGAAACTCGAGGTCGAGATCGGGGGCGGACCGGGTGCCGGCGAGAACGACATACGGACGGCGACGGCCAACGTATCGGGTCAGCCGGTGCAGCCGATGTTCGTTCGTGGGGTGGAGAACAACGCGCGGTGTGACCGAGGCGGCGAGGCGGTCGAGCAGCCGGATGGCTTCGACGGCGAACTGGTCGGAGGGGGAGCGCCCGGAAGCAACGGAGGATTCGATACGCTGGACTTCGGGGCGCCCGCGGGAATCGGGGCGGATGCGGCACGCGAAGCGTTGGGCGTGCTGCTCGGAGGTGCCTGGCGCCGCGGCGCGTTCGCACACCTCGACGAGACCCGGAACGAGGAGGGCCGGCCCCCCGGCGACCGCGCAGGCGTGGTGCCAGAGCAAGCGGTCGGAGGGCGCGAGGGGCGCGGGGGCGGCGCTCGGTCGGAAGGTTACGGCGGCGGTGCGCGGCGGTGGTGTGGAGATGGCGGCGGTCACGGGAGCCGGCATCGTCGCAGAACGACCGCGGCCTGTCCGCTCACCTTGGGGCAACGGTGGCGGACGAACGCGAGCGGGACCAGATGCGGACGAACGGGCGCGGGCGGGTCCCCCCGGCGAGGCAATGGTCGGGTAGGTCAGCGCGCTTGCTCGCGCTCGGGAGCGCGTGCCAGCACGGCTCAGCCGACGATTCGGTTCGGCGCGCGTTGCGCCCGGTTGGGTTGCGCACCGTTGGGGCGTCGCTCTCCGACGCCCTCCGTTCGTTGCTGACCGCAGCCTGCTGCACTACCCGACGGGCGTCGGCGTGGCGCTGAAAGCTCAGCGAGGTAGGGCGAGTCGTTTCCGACGAGTCGCGGCTTTCGCGGAGGTGAACCCGCCTTCGGTGGCGCCGTAGGCGAGCAAGGATTCGCCCTACATTCGAATACTCAGCCGCGGCGTTTCCAGCGGTTGGTTTCCTTGAGCTCGATGGGGCGGGTCTCGATCACCACGCCGACGAGGGCAGGGTGTTTGCGGAGTTGCTGGAAATCGGGGCAGACGAGCTTCCAGTTCAGCGCGCCGGCGGTCTCGGCGACGGCGAGGGTGTCGTCCTCGAAGAGCACGGCGACCTCGCTGCGGATGTCGCCGGTGGTCTTGAGGAGCATCTCGCGGAGCGAGCGGAGGAAGTCGTCGTTGCGCGGGTCGTCGGGCCGGATCACCCACGTGATCTTCCGCACGTTGTTCATCAGGTGCGGCTCGAGCGGGTAGCACTCCTTCACGTTGAGGCGCGCGCCGTCCTCGCTGCGGAGGATGGTGCCGAGCACGGCGACGGGCTTCTCGGCCTCGAGGTGCTTGGCGTAGAGCTCGTAGGCGTCGGCGTACATGTTCACCGGCACGTTGGCGGCGCGGGTGGCGACGACGAAGGGCGACCAGGGGCGGTTGTCCTTCTTCGAAAGCTTTTTCTGGATGCTCGTGGCGATGCCGCAGAGGCGGAACTCGGTCTTGTCGGGCAGCGTGAGCAGCTCGTCCTCCTTGTGGCTGTTGAGCGCCTCGGCGAGGCCGGAGAAGGCGGCCAGCGGGTGGCCGGAGACGTAGAAGCCGAGCAGCTCCTTCTCGAACTGGAGCTTCTCGGCGGAGGAGAAGTCGGCGATGGTGGTGTCGACGATGGAGCCGGCGTTGCGGCCGTTGCCGGCGGCGTCCTCGGTCTGGAGCAGGTCGAACATCGAGCCCTGGCCGGCGGCGGCGTCCTTCTGGCTGGAGGCGGCGGCGGAGAGCGCGGCGTCGGTCGCGGCGAAGAGCGCGCCGCGCGGCTCGCCGGCGTAGTCGAAGGCGCCGGTCTTCACGAGGCACTCGAGCACGCGCTTGTTCACGGCCTTCGTGTCCACGCGGTGGATGAAGTCCTCGAAGTTCTTGAACGGGCCGTTGGCGTCGCGCTCGGCGATGATCTTCTGCGAGGCGGCCTCGCCCACGCCCTTGATGCCGGCCAGCCCGAAGCGGATCCAGGCGTCGGGCGCGGCGCCATCCTTGGCGTCGGCGGCGGGCTTGCGCTTGGCGTTGATGACGGGCGTGAAGTTCTCACGCGACTCGTTGATGTCGGGTCCGAGGACGGTGAGGCCCATGGCCTCGGCCTCGGCGATGAAGTGCGCGACCTTCTCGGCGTTGCCGAGCTCGGCGGTGAGCACGGCGGCCATGAACTGCACGGGGTAGTTCGCCTTCAGGTAGGCCGTCTGGTAGGCGATCATCGCGTACGCGGCGGAGTGCGACTTGTTGAAGCCGTACTGGGCGAACTTGTTGAGCAAATCGAAGATCTCGTTGGCCTTCTTCTCGTCGATGTCGTGGTACTTCTTCGCGCCGGCGACGAACTTCACGCGCT
>JAEXPQ010000268.1 GCA_023446735.1 Verrucomicrobiota bacterium | reverse complement strand
CTCGGTCGAGGTGGAACCGAAGCCGCTGGCAAGGCGCGGCAGGGGGATCACCGAGATCGCCGTGGGCCGGTAACCGGTTTCGGCGGAGGCCGCGACAGGAGCGGCGTGGGTCTGACGTTTGCCGCGCGAGAGGCCGGAACCGCGACCGGTTCCGAAGGCGGGAGCCGCCGGCGCGACCGGGGCGGCTTCAGCCACCTGCGCCGGGGCGGCCGGAGCCGGGACCACGGGGGCAGGAGCGGCGGGCGCGGCCACGGTGGGGGTGGGCTCGCTGCCGGCCGGGCTCGTCTGGGGAGCCTGGTTTTCTTCAGTTGAGGACATGTCTCTTTCTGGACGAGGCGCGCGCAGCAAAGGCGGCGGCGCCGGTGGTTGGGGCGACCGGGGCGCGAAGGACCGCGCCGCAAGAGCGGTCGCCGGAAGGCGCGGAGCATCCCGGCGGGGGCCGCCGGGGGTCAACAGGATAAGCGGGTGCCGGCGTGGCGGGCGGGACGATCGTGGGTCGACCCGAACAAACGCGAAGACCGCGTGGCTTGCACCACGCGGTCCGGAAGCGCAGGGGGCGAGGCGATCAGCGCCAGCTGCCCTCGATGAAGATGTAGCCGCCTCGGCGACGCTCCCAACGCGGGGCGACCCAGTGGCTGTGGCCGCGCGGTGGGCGGCGCCAGCAGCCTTCGATCCACACGTGGCGGCCGCCGTGCCAACCCCAGTAGCCGTCGATCCACCGGTGTTCGTAGGACGGACGCGGCGGGCGCTGGAAGTGGACGTACGTGCGCGGCGGCGGCGGCGCGGTCACGACGACCACGCCGTCGCTGCGCCAACCGTCGCTCTCGACGACGACCGTGGTGCGCGGGCGCACGTGCGTGTCGCGCCAGCAGCCGGGGACGAAGACGTAGCCGGGCCGGTGGCGGTGGCGCTCCCAGCGCGGTGCGACCCAGACGACATGGGACCGCGGCGGTAGATCCCAGCGGCCGGAGATCCAGACGTGCTTGCCGGCCTGGAATCCCCAGTATCCGCCGATCCAGACGTGTGCCGGCGAGGGCCGGGCGACGATGACTTCGCGCTCGGGCGGCGGCGGCGCCTCCTCGATGACCAGCGTCGTGGCGGAGTCGGCGGAGGTCTCGGCGCCGCCTTCCTGCCAGTAGCCCTCCTGCAGGACGTAGCCGTTGTCCTTCTTCTCCCAACGCGGGGCGACCCATTCGGCGGCGTTCGACGGCGGGAGTTCCCACGCCCCGCTTACCCAGGTGTAGGCGCCGTCCTTCCACGTCCAGTGGCCGGAGACGTAGACGTGCTGCGGCGAGGGCTGGTCCTCGACCGCGTCGGTGGTCGAGGGCGGGAGCGGTTTGTCGAGCAGAGGGGCGGGGTCCATCAACGGCGCGTCGGGGATGGTGCCGGCGGCGAGGAGGCCGGCGGCGGAGCCGAGCAGGGCGACGCCGAGGCACGACAGGCGAAGGGCGCGGCCGAACGGGTGTGGTACCCGGGGCGCGATGGAAACGAGGTTCTTCATGACACGGGAATAGACGTTGGCGGGAGCGAGTTGGTTCCAGCGGGGAATGATCGGCAGGCTATCATGCCGCGGTAAACGGGCAAGGGGGCGCGGGGTTACGCGCGGCGGGCATTTTTCTTCCCGGCGGTCGGTGTCAGCGCGGGCAGTTTGCCCGAGCGCGCCCGGAAGGTGCCGCAGCTGGAGCGGCTGGCGAAGCCGGGGGCGTCCAGTCGGAGACTGGACCTGCGGGTTAGCGCAGTTGGAGCGTGTCGCCTTCGAAGGTGATATCCAGCCCCGGGACCACGACGGCCTTGCGGTCGCCCTGTTTGCGGACCGTGCCGGCGATCCACGCATCGTAGCCGGAGGCCTGGGCCGCGGCGACGGTCGCCTCGGCAAGTTCGGGCGCGACATAGGCGGCGAAGCCGATGCCCTGGTTGAAGGTCGCGTAGGCCTCGCGCAGCTCGATCGGACCGGCCTCGCGGAGGAACTGGAAGAGCGCGGGCTCGGGGCGGAGATTCGTGATCTCGTAGACGAAGGGCTCGTCGAGGCGCATCAGCTTGCGCCAGCCGTGGCCGGTGACGTGCGCCACGTAGTTGAGTTTCAACCCGCGGCGCTGGCACTCGCGCACGAAGGCCACGTAGATCACGCTCGGCGCGAGCAGCGCCTCGCCGAAGGTGCGGCCGTCGCCGATGGGAGTGAGGTACGCCTGCGGGAGCGACTCCGCGATCTTGCGACAGAGGGTGAGCCCGTTGGTCTGCACGCCGGAGGAGGCGAGGAAGACGATGCGGTCGCCGTCCTTCACGTCGCCGACGATGCGCAGGGACTTGGGCTGGATCTTGCCGATGGCGGAGCCGGCGAGCACGATGGTGCTCGGTTCGACGATACCTCGCAGGGTGGGCGTCTCGCCGCCGCCCCAGACGGCGCCGGCTTGTTTGCAGCCCTCGGCGAAACCCGCGACGAGGCCGTTCATGCGCTTCTCGTCGGCGAACCAGTTGGAGTCGCCCACGGCGGCGTGCATGGCGACGGAGATCGGGAGCGCGCCGCAGGTGGCGAGGTCGTTGACGATGGTGGCGACGGTGTCGATGGCGACCTCGCGGTAGAAACACTTGCCGCTCTGCGCGTACATGGCGTCGGCGACGAGGTTCTTGGTGCCCAAGCCCTCCTCGACGTGGGCGAGGTAATGGTCGTCGGCCTCGATCAGGTAGGCGCTCTCGCCACGGATCGACGCCGGCTCGCGGTAGCCGTGGTCGGCGAGCAGTCCGGAGGTGGTGCGGGCGGCCTTCTGGCAGGCGCGCTTGAACGCATCGAGCTGGTCGTACCGGACGCCGGAGGATTCGTAGGAGAGGGACATGGCGATTGCGGAATGCGGAATTCGGAATGCGGATTGGCGGGCGGCGGCGCTGGAGAGGCGAGGGTCGGTGGGCTCGGCGGAGCTGAGGATCGGAGGCCTAAGCTTTGGCGTTTTCGGCTGCGTTCATTCCGCAATCCGAGATCCGCATTCTGCAATCAGTAGCTCCGGCCCTCCGATTTCTCGTAGTAGTTCAGAAAGGCCTGATTGGCGACGCGGGTGCCGCCGGGCGTGGGATAGTGGCCGGTGAAGAACCAGTCGCCGGTGTGGTCGGGCAGCGCGGTGTGGAGGTTCTCGATCGTCTGGTAGATGATCTCGACTTCGCCGTTCCACGGCAGGTTTCGCGGGCGGACGAACTCGGCGATCTTGGCGGAGATCTCCTCGGCGGTGAACGGCTCGTAGATGCGGCGCACCTGGTTGACCTGCTCGGCGGCGGGCTTGGCCACCTCGGCGACGCAGGCGCGGTAGACCTCGTCGATGACGCCGGCCTGGCCGCGCTCCTTGAGCAGCGCGATGGCGGCCTCGAAGGCGATGAATTTGCCGAGCTCGCTCATGTCGATGCCGTAGCAATCCGGATACCGGATCTGCGGGGCGGTGGAGACGATGGCGATCTTGCGCGGGTTGAGCCGGCTGAGCATGCGCAGGATCGAGCGGCGCAGCGTGGTGCCGCGCACGATCGAGTCGTCGACGCAGACGAGCACGTCGTCGGGGCGCACGGTGCCGTAGCTCACGTCGTACACGTGGCTGGCGAGCTGGTTGCGCCACTTCTCCTGACCGATGAAGGTGCGGATCTTGACGTCCTTCACCGCGATCTTCTCGGCGCGCGGCCAGTTACGCAGGATGAGGTCGTCGATGAGGGCCTCGTCGAGGGTGCCCTTCTTGGCGGCGTCGAGGATGGTGGCCTTGACCTCGTCGCGGCGGCGCAGGCGCAGGGCCTCGAGCAGGCCGTAGTAGGCGACCTCGGCGGTGTTGGGGATGAAGCCGAGGACGGCGCGTCCGAAATCGTTGTCGATGGAGCGGACGACCTGGTCGGCGAGGGCGGCGCCGAGGGCCTTGCGCTCCTTGTAGATCTCAGGGTCGTTGCCGCGGGAGAAATAGATGCGCTCGAACGAGCACGAGCGGCGCGGGAGCGGTTCGCGCACGAGCTCCTCGGTCACGCGGCCGTTCTTCTTCACGACGACGCAGTGGCCCGGCGTGATCTCGCGGATGTCGCCCTGCTCCTTGTCGAAGACGGTCATGAGCGCCACGCGCTCGCTGGCCACGGCCACGACCTCGTCGTCCTGGAACCAGAAGGCGGGGCGGATGCCGGAGGGGTCGCGCACGACGAAGGTGTCGCCGTTGCCAATCATGCCGGCGAGGGTGTAGCCGCCGTCCCAGCGCACGGCGGCGCGGCGGAGGATCTTGGCGACATCGAGGCGTTCGCTGATCTGCTCGGAGATCACGCGGCCGGGGAGCTTCTGGGCGCGGAGTTCGCGGTAGATGTCCTCGTGCTCCTCATCGAGGTAGAAGCCGAGCAGCTCGAGCAGCGCCTGGGTGTCGGTGGCGAAGATCGGGTGGGCGCCCATGCCGACGAGCTGCTCGTTGAGCTCGGCGGTGTTGGTCATGTTG
>JAEXPQ010000267.1 GCA_023446735.1 Verrucomicrobiota bacterium | reverse complement strand
CGCAAGAACGTCAAGATGACCTACGTCATCATGGACAACTCGGTGTACGGCCTCACCAAGAAGCAGACCTCGCCCACCTCGCCCGTCGGCTTCAAGTCGAAGACCGACCCGACCGGCGCGATTGATCCCTCGATCAACCCGATGCGCCGCCTGCTCGGCACCGGCGCGACCTTCGTCGCCCGCACCTACGCCGGCCAGCTCGCGCACATGACCGAGATGATCGAGCGCGCGATGAAGCACGATGGTTTCAGCGTCGTCGAGGTCATGACCCACTGCGCGGAGTTCTTCGACAACGCGTACGACAACATGAACACCCGCAAGGGCGGCAAGTTCGAGACGATCGACGAGACCAAGCACGACCGCACCGATCTCAACGCCGCCTTCAAGCTGGCCTCCCTCGAGACCCCGGGCGTGTTCGGCGTGTTCTACGAGGTGCAGGAACCCACCAAGAACGCCCGCGAGGCCAAGCTCATGGCCGAGGCGCAGGAGAAGTCGAAGGGCGCCGACGGCCTCTCGCTCCTCCAGGCCGCCTTCAACCGCATGAAGTAAGCCCGCGTTCCACGTCTCCACGTCCCTTCCGGCCGCCAGCCTCTGCGCTGGCGGCCTTTTTCGTGCCACCGCGCGGATCCGCGCCCAGCCCACGTCGTCCGGGATATCCGCGCTTTCCGCCTCAAGTTCGCCCACCCCCAACCGAATAATGAGGCCCGACGCGAACTCGTCCCACGAGGGTGCGGCAAGGCACTCGCCACGGGATCCGTCGACTCGCATCTCACCTCCATGGCGTCACCCACCCTCTCAGCAGCGGGACTAGGCACGTTGTTCGCCCAACGCGTTGTGGTTGGTGTCGGCGACATGGCGGTGTCGAACAACAACAACGCGATCCTCACGACCTACGCCTTGGGGTCCTGCATCGGCCTGATCGCGTACGATCCGATGACGAAGGCCGCCGGGCTCCTGCACTACATGCTGCCGGACTCCACCATTTCCCCCGACAAGGCGAAGACCCAGCCCTCGATGTTCGCCGATACCGGTCTTCCCGGGATGTTCCGCGCCTTCCAAGGCGTGAAGGGCGACATCAAGCGCGCGAAATTCTTCGTCGCCGGCGGGGCCAGCGTGCTCAACGGCACCGACCCCTTCAAGATCGGCGAGCGCAACATCCAGGCCCTCGAGGCCTGGTTCCGGGCCAACGGCCTCCGGCCCTCGATCCACGATGTGGGCGGTACCCACAATCGCACCATCAGCATCGAGGTGAAGAACGGTGCGATCGCGATGAAAACGCCCACCGGTACCCAGCAGTTCTCGCTGGCCTGAGCCAACGATTCAGTTGCCGCGCGGGCCGGCGAAAGCCGCCACGGCTTTCGACCCGGCGGGGCAGATCGAGATTCTGGCGAATTACGCTACAGCGCTCTGCTTTCGCCTATATCGGGAGTGTGAGTTTGCGGGCTCGGCCAACGTGCTTGCACGCAACCAAGGAGCGCGTTCCAACACGCTGCCCTACAGGTTCACCGTTGGTGCGAGCCAAGTCGCTCGTAGGTAGGCGACGATTGCATCGTTGGCTGAGTCGGCACTTCAGTTCGGCCCAAGGGGCGTCCCGTGGGATTGCGCGCCGGGGCCTCGCTCGCCGACACCTTCCCTTCTTGGCCGACCGCTGAGATGCGCACCGCCCGCCGCGGACCGTCCGCTACGCCGCGCTCGTGCGCTCGGCCCGGTGGCTCTGGGTGAACGCCACCACCTGCAGGAGGGCCTCCCCGAGCACCGGGAAACTGGTCGGCTTCTGCATGCGGTGCAGCAAGGTCGGATGCTCGCGGTGATCCCGCATGGCGTCGTCCTGTTGCGCGGTGAGCAGCATGCATCCGAGGTTCGGATCGAAGACTTCGAGCCAAGTGACAAACTCCAAGCCGTCCATCTTCGGCATCCGCAGATCCACCACAACGGCGTCGAAGGCGTTGCTCCCGGCCGTGCGCAGCTTCGCCTGCGCCTCCAATGCGTCCTGGCTCGCCTCAACGGCGAAGCCCAGGCGTTGCAGCCCGCGGGCCAGCATCATCCGCGACGGAGGATCGTCCTCGATCACTAGGATCCGTGCGCTCATCGCGATTCCTCCGCTAGAATTTCACCGCGCCGTGGGTCGCCTGATCGCGCAACAGCTTCGTCACCGCCTCGAGCACATCGGGCTGGACAGCGATGAGCTTCTCCGGCTCGAAGCCCTGGGCCATGAGCATCTCGGAATCGAGCTCCATCAGGAAGCCGTCCTCGGCCACCCCAGAGCCGATCGCCGTGGCCACGAACTTGGCCGCGTGCAGGTGCGCCATGAGCTCGCGATGGGCGGCGGGAATCCCGCCGGGATGATCGGAATGCCGCACCACCTCGGTCAGATTCTCCGGAAACTTCCAGATCTCGAGAAGGCGGGCGCCGACCAAGGACTGGTGGTAGCCGAGGATCTCCACCTCCGCCTGCCACCAGGGACAATTGTTGTTCTTCTGGAGGTCGCGGATCGCCCCGAAGAATTCGCCGCAGGCATACGCAATGGCGAGTTTGCCGATGCCCTGAATCAGCCCGGCCGTATAGGCGAGCTCCTTGTCCACCCGGCCGTAGGCTTCCGCAAGTTTCTCGGCCGCGACGGCCACGCACAACGAATGGCGACAGAAATCGCCGGGTTCCCAACCATACCCCTGCACCGGATGGTTGAACCAACGGCTGCCGAGCGTGGTGACCGCAAGCCGATAGATCTCGCGGAAGCCCAGGCGGATGATCGCCTCGGAAACGGTTTCGCACTCCGACCCGGAGCGGAAGAACGCCGAGTTGGCCAGGCGCAGCGTCGCGCTGGCCAGCGCCGGGTCGACGACGATGATCTCCTCGAGTTCCTCGGCCGTGGTGCCCTCGTTCGCCAACGCCTTCGAGAGCCGCGGCAGGAGCACGGGCGAGCACGGCAATCGCGCGGCCTTTTCGCAGACCGCTTCGAGCGAGGGGACGTTGGGCAATGCCATGGGGAGGGAGTTTAGGCGGCGCTCAGCAGCGACGCCGGATCGAGGATGAGGGCGATGTTGCCGTCGCCAAGGATCGCGCCACCGGCCACGCCGGGCAATCCCTGCATGAGGGCGCCGAGGCTCTTGATGACGACCTCCTGTTTGCTGACCATCTCGTCGACGAGCAGACCGCTCGTCCGTCCCGATGATTCGACGACGACGACGATGCCGTCGGCCGGGTTGTGCGCCTTCGGCTCGATGCCGAACTTCTGGTGGAGGCGATGCAGCGGGATGATTTTGCCCCGCAGGTCGAGCACCTCGCCGCGGCCCTGGACGGTGGAGAGTGTGCTAGCCGCCGGGCGATACGCCATCTTGACGGAGGTCGTCGGCAGGATGAAGCGGTCCTCGCCCACCTTCACGATCAAGCCGTCGATGATCGCCATGGTCAGCGGGAGGATGATTCGGAAACGCGAGCCCTTCCCGATGTCCGACTCGATCTCGATCTTGCCGCGCAGCTTCTCGATGTTGCGGCGCACGACATCCATGCCGACGCCGCGTCCCGAGATCGCGGTGACCTTCTCGGCGGTGGAGAAGCCCGGCAGGAAGATGAGGTTGAGGATCTCCTCCTTGGAGAGGTTCTGGCTCTCAGAGACGACGCCCTGCTTGACCGCCTTGGCGAAGACCTTCGCCGGGTCGATGCCACGACCGTCGTCGGAAAGCTCCAACACGATGTTGCTGCCCTGATGGTAGGCCTTGAGCTGCACGCGGCCGGTCTCGGGCTTGCCCGCCTTTACCCGGTCGGGCGCGGTCTCGAGGCCGTGGTCGAGGGAGTTGCGCACCATGTGGATAAGCGGATCGCTGATCTCCTCGACGACGGTGCGATCGAGCTCGGTGTCCTCGCCCTCGACGGTGAACGAGACCTTCTTGCCGCAATCGCGAGCGAGGTCGCGGGCAAGGCGCTCCATCTTCTGGAACGTCGACTTCACCGGAATCATGCGCAGCGCCATCGAGGTGTGCTGGAGTTCCTTGGTGATGCGGGAAACTTGGGCGAGGTTGCGCTGGAGCGAGGTGTTGTTGTCGAGCAGGTGCCGGGCGCTCTCCTGGAGCTGGCTCTGCACGATCACCAGTTCGCCCACTACATCCATCAGCGAGTCGAGTTTCTCGGTGTTGACGCGGATGGTCGATGCGCCGCCCGTCTTCTTTGCGCCGGTGGCGGCGGTGGCGGCGGCCTGCTGCAACACGGTCTGTCCCGGCACGGCAGGTGCGGTGGCCGCGGGTTCGGAGGCCGGTTCGTCCGAGGGCGACACAGCCGAGGACGCAGCCACCGGCTCGTTCGGGACCGGCCCAGGCGCCGCCTGCGAATGCGCCGCGGCGGTCTGGTTGCCGCCCGCAGCCAAGGTCTTCACGGCCACGATGAGGTGGCCGACCGGCACGATCGCGGTCGGCAGTTCGCCCTTTTCGAGAGCGACGGTGATCTGGCCGACCAACGCCTGCAGCGCATCGCGCGCCCGGAGCATCTCGGTGATGATCGTGGAATTGAGCCCGAGCTTGTTGTTGCGCACCAGATCGAGCAACGACTCCACCTCGTGGGTGAGCGTGTGCATCGGCGTGAGCTGGAGGAAGCCCGAGACGCCCTTGATGGTGTGGAACGAACGGAAGATGGAGCTGATCGCCTCGGCGTCGTTCGGATTCTGCTCGAGCTGGAGCAGCGCGGCCTCGATCTGGGAAAGGTGGTCGATCGCCTCGGCATGGAACTCGCCGAGCAACTCCCGATTCTCCTCGAGCCGAAGATCCATCAACTGATCCGGCGGTGCCGTGAATGTCGGCCGCACCGCCACCGGAGCTTCGACCACCGCGCCCGCGGCGGACTTCAGCTCCTTGAAATGGACGGCCTTGCCGACGCGCAGCGCGGAGATCGCGTTCGGATAGTGTTCCGCAAAATGTTGCAGGTGCGCGAGCGAGTCGTCGTCGAACGGCTGCGCGGAATCCAAGCGCTTCTCCAGCACCTCGCGCAGATTGTGGGCCGGCAAAAGGGCGTCGGGGTGGTCGGCGAGCAAATCGCAGAGCTGGCCGAGCAGACTGTAGGCGGGAATCAGACCGTCGTCGCGACCGACTTGGGCCAGAATGGCCTCCGCGGCGATGCGATTGGTGATATCCTCGACCTGCTGCAGGAGAACGGGGTCGACACTCATGGGTGCATTCGGGTGATGCGGCGGAAATCGGACCTTTGGCCGTAAACTTTACCGATGAATGCCACGAACTTGCGCTATTCGGAACCGCACCCGATTGCGTCCGGGCCGAATCGTTGTGGCCTCACGCCAGGCCCCAGGAGAGATCGCCCCCATCCGGGTAACAGCGCCGCGATCTAGGGCCGTCCCCACACGATGCCTGAGCCTCGAGCTCACCTCGTCTTGAGGCGAGCGAACCCCCGCGGCAAATCCCGGAAACCAACCAGGCGGCGGGTCGCCTCGTCCCACAACCGGAAGCGAAGCGAGCGCAGGCTGCCGACCAACGTGATCGGCTGCACGTCGATGAAACGAGCGACCGCCCGGTGACAGCGCTCGAGGTTGTAGTTCGGGATCCTCGGATCGAGGTGATGAAGGTGATGGAAACCGATGCTGCCCGAAAACCACTGCAGAACCCGCGGCAGCCGGTAGAACGAGCTACCCTCCAAGGCCGCGGCCAGATAGGTCCACTGCGTGCGGCGGGACCAGGTCACCCCTTCGAACTGGTGTTGGACATAGAACAGCCACACCCCCGCCGCACCGGCAACCATCAGGACCCCGGTCTGAAGCACCAGATACTCCGCCAAGCCGAAACACGAGCCGATGCCGCCGACCAATCCGAGGATCGCCAGGTTGGTCCACCACACCGAGCGACGCTCGACCGGCCCGCACCCCTTCGACGGGATCCGTTGCCAAAACGCAAAAACGATGACCGGCGCAATGCCGAAGAGCACAACGGGATTGCGCGCCAACCGGTAGGTGAAGCGCCGCCATCGCGACGCCTCCTGATATTCCTGGACCGTCATGGTCCAGATGTCACCCGTGCCACGCCGGTCCAGGTCGCCGGCCGAGGCATGGTGCCGACCATGTTCCCATCGCCAGTGCCGGAAGGGTGTGAAGTTGAGCACGCCAGTCATTGCCCCGACCACAGCGTTCACCCGCCGGGAAGGGAAAAGCGCTTCGTGAGTGCAGTCGTGGAACAGGATGAACAGCCGGACCTGCAAGCCGCCGGCCACCACGACCAACGGCACCGCAAGGTACCACCAACCGGGAACAACGAGAAAGAGCACTACCCACACCGCGAGGAGCGCGCCCAGTGTGCTCGTCACCTGCCAGACAGCCCGAGCGGCCGATGGCACCCGGTACGGAGCCAAAACCTGTCTCCATTCGCTGGCCGACACAGGACCGCTCTCCCGCTCAGCCTCTTGACCGCCATCTCTTGATTCTGGGACCATCGCCACTCCTTGCTATCATGCCTCAACGTACCGGTCGCCCGGAGCGCCTGCGCATCGGAGGCACTCCCACGCTGCCGCTCGTGAGCCAGTCCATCGTCTTGGCCGCGATTTGCGGCCCGGTCATCCTGCCCATCGTTTCGTAGCGAAACTCCCGGTGGTCATGCTTGTTCGCCGCGAGACGCCGCCGGAGTTCGCCCTTCGCCTCGCCCGGGCCGAAGATCAGAATCGCGCTGTGCCTCCGGAGGCACGCGATCACGGCATCGTAAAAGCACCCCAAACGCCCCGCAAAGCGCCGATCCCGGCAGTCGTCCGCCGGTACCTGTTGGGATTCGAAACGGGTGGTCGATCTGCGGCCGGCGATCCGTCCCGGTTGTTTGTCGACACCCGAAAGCACCAACGTCGTGTGTACCCCGCCCAAAGCGACGGCGACGACCACGGCCTTGCGGTGATCGATCCAAAGCCCGGCCCCACCGAGCAACCCATCGTTCACCGCCGTACGCCCGTCGAGCGCCTGCCGTGTTCCACGCGATTCCGCGGCAACGCCGAAGTCGGGAAAAGTCGGAACTGCGAGAGCACCTTCGTACCGCGGAAGCCGCTGGATTCGCTTGAACATGGTGGTGCGGCTCATGCCGCAAAAGATAATGCGGACGCCAACTCCACGAAATGGGGTGATGACCCACCGCCCCAGCGCACCTTGCGGCTGCAACCGGCGTCACCGCCGGGTCAGTAACACCCGGGTTTTCCGTCCGCCTCGATCGCGCCCGAAGAGATCGCGTAGCGGGTCAGTCCGGCGGTCTCGTGGATATCGAGCTTGTTCATCAAACGCTGCCGGTGCTTCTCCACGGTTTTGATCGAGATGCCGAGGCGCACCGCGATCTGCTTGTTGGCCGCGCCCTCCGCCACGAGCTGAAGCACCTCCGTCTCCCGCGCGGTGAGGTCATCGGACCGGGCCTCGGCCACTCCGCCCTGCTCCCGCACCTTGCGCTGTCGGCGCGCCAACATCCGCGTGATCCCGGGGCTGAAGAAAGTCCGCCCCGCGGCCACCTCGCGGATCGCCCGCGCCAACAAAGCCCCCGACCCCTGCTTCTCGACAAACCCGAGGGCACCCGCCGCGACCATGCGCACGACATACTCTTCGTCGCTGTGGGCCGAAAGCGCCAGCACGCGGGCGGTGGGGTTGCCGGCGAGAATCTGGCGGGTGGCTTCGCAACCATTGAGCCCGGGCATCGCAATATCCATGACAACGACCACCGGTCGCAACGACGCGGCCAACGCCACGGCCTCCATCCCCGTCTCCGCTTGCCCCACCACCTCGAACTCCCCCGTCGTCTCCAGCAGCGAGCGCACCCCCTCGCGGACCACGACATGATCCTCCGCCAGCAGGACGGTGAGCGCGCTCAAGCCCCCCTCCTTCCGTTGGCCGACGCCAAGGGCATGGCGGCCCAGAGGCACGTCCCCTTCCCCGAGGTGGAAACGATGCCAAAAGTGCCTCCGACCATCCCGATCCGCTCCCGCATGCCGAGCAGGCCGAGATGCCTGCGGGCCCGCGAGTTGAGCACCCGTTCGACATCGAACGAACGGCCGTCGTCGTCGACCGTCAGCTCGATCCCGCCCGGGGCCCGTCGGAGCCGCACGACCACGAGCGTCGCCCGGGCGTGGCGCACGACGTTGGCGAGCGCCTCCTGCGCCACCCGGAAAAGCACGGTGCGCCGGGCGCGGTCAAGCCCCTCGGACTCCGCGACCGCCGTGAACCGGATACGGAGGGTGGCCGGGGCCGACAGGTTACGGATGAGGGAGCGGAGCGCGGGAATCAGCCCGAAATCGTCAAGCAGCGCCGGGCGCAGTTCGCGGGCGAAACGATGCACGGCGGTCACCGATTTCTTGACGAAGCGTTGCACATGCGCGATCCGCCGCCGCAGGTTGCGGTCGGAGAGCGACGAAGCTTGGCCGAGAATCGCCAACTGGACATCGATTCCGGTGAGGATCTGCGCGACCTCGTCGTGCAACTCCCGGCTGATCTGCAGCCGCTCGTCCTCCTGCGCCGCGAGCGCGTGCCGCGTGATCCGCCGCAATTGCTCCCGGGTCGTGCGCGCCCCGGCAAGCAACCGGCGCTGCCGGCGCGTGCGCGCTCGCTCCGTGCGCAACGCAAGTCGCACGCGCGCCAGTTCGGCGGGCTTCCGCCGCAGCGTCGCGTTCCGGTCTGGGGCCCGCCCGTCGGTCTGTTCGTTCACGCTCATGTGTCTCGGGATGGCGCGCCGGCGAACGCCGGCGTGCCCTGCACAACCAAGATGCCACGGTTCCGCGGCGGTGGCGAGGCGACGCTGGTGGGGTGTTGACCCACCGCGGCGCGAAAGCCCACGGAAGACGCGGTTCACACCGCCGGTGGGCCAACACCCCATGGCGGGGGCGTTGCCGGTGAACTACCTTCGCCCGAGTGGATGACGTGAAGCCGCGACCGCCGACGCGACGCCGATGGCCGGTCGCACCACGCCACCACCGGCGTCTCGTCCTTCCGCGGTCTCATCGTCTATCACCCAGGAGTTTATGAATACTACCCTCGCCCCCGCCGCCCCGAAACCCGCGCGTCTGCCGGCCCCCGCAC
>JAEXPQ010000260.1 GCA_023446735.1 Verrucomicrobiota bacterium | reverse complement strand
CGTCGCGCTGGTCGCCGGTGTAGACGAGCGAGCAGGAGCGCGACCACTCGAAGGTCATGAGCGCGTTGTAGGCGCCCCAGACGTTGGTCATGTGGTCGAAGTCGGCGTCGGGCGTCTGCACCTGCATCGTATCGAGCATCCCGTGCCAGTGCGCCTTCACCTTCGCGAGCTCGCGCTCGACGGCGGCGACGTTGGCGAACTTCGCGCGGACCTTCTTGGCGACCGGCGCCTTGCCGATGCCGAGCAGCACGATGACGTCGGCGCTCTCGCCCACGCCGAGCACGAGGTCGCTCTGGATGGCGCCGCAGCCGTTGTCGGAGCTCTGCTCGTGGTTGCCGAGCTGGCCGCGTTCGACGGCCTCGGGCTTGTCGTAGCTGCGGTAGACGCCGAGGAACTTCTCGCGCTCGCAGTCGAAGCCGGAGACGGTGCCGCCGACCTGCGTCATCCACCACCAGCGGGACTGGTCGTTGTTGGCGAAGTTGGCCGGATCCTCGGGGAGGCGCTTGCAGGAGGAGGCGAGGATGGTGCCGTCCTTCCAGACGGCGTCGGAGATGTACTGGGCGTACTGGAGGTTGAGGGTGTCCTGGACGAGGTTCCATTCGGTGGTGAACTCGCAGTAGGACATGACGGCGAGCTTGCGCGGGGCGCCCGAGTTGTTGGTGACGCGCAGGTGCCAGTACTCGAAATCCTGATCCATCGGCACGAAGTACGTGGCCTGCGAGATGATGCCGGAGTACTCGCTCTCGATCACGGCGTAGCCCGGGCCGAAGCGGGTGGAGGTCTTGTACTGGTCGAGCGGCTTGCCCACGGGCTGCCAGGCGGCCGACCAGAAATCGCCCGAGGCGGCGTCGCGCAGGTAGAACTGCCGGCCCGGCATATCCATCGGGATGGCGTTGTAGCGGTGGCGCAGGAAACGGCCCGAGGCGGGCGAGCGGGTGAAGCTGTAACCGCCGGCGTTGTTGGTGATGATTGCCCCGTAGCGGCGGGAACCGAGGTAGTTGGACCAGGCGCGGGGAGTGTCCGGGCGCGTGATCACGTATTCGCGGGCAGCGTCGTCGAAGTAGCCGTATTGCATGGGAGGGAGGAGCTTGATTCCGGGGGAGTCCCGATCGAAGTCGGGAGAGAATCACGAAGCCCGAGGGCCGCGCGGCCGGCAAGCCGCGACTGGTGCGGCGGCCCTCGGGCTCGGACGGCGCTCGGGCGTTTGATGCAGGGCGGAAGCGGTGGCCGGTGTGCGGACGGGTACGGACGTTTCTCCGAAACCTCCGGAATCGGCGCCTGTAGGTGGCGCGGAGTCGGCCGCGGTCCGAGTGTGCGGCGGTTTCGGAGAAACCGCCCTATCGCTTTGCGTCAATAGCCAGCGGTCGCGGCGTTCGGAGCCGCTCCCGCCAGCAGCCCCTCCGGCACCGGGCCGGGCAGCCCTCGTTTGATCGCCTCGGCGAGGATGGACTCGGTGGCGGTGGCGCCGACCCGCGTGACGCCGAGAACCCGCACCCGCAGCAGATCGTCGAGGGTGCGAACACCGCCGGCGGCCTTGATCTGAACCTCCGGTCCGCTGTGCCGGCGCATGAGGCGCAGATGCTCATCGGTCGCTCCGCGGTAGTTGTAGGAGCCGTCGGGCTGTTTCACGAAGCCGTAGCCGGTGGAGGTCTTCACGAACGCCACGCCCACCTCGGTGCAGATCTCGCAGAGACGCACGATGTAGGATTCCTGCAGGTAGTCGTTCTCGAAGATGACCTTGAGCCGGGCGCCGCGGGCGCGGCACACCTCGTTCACCTCGCGCAACTCCTCGGTCACGTAGTCCCAATCGCCGCTGAGGACCTTGCCGATGTTCACCACCACATCGATCTCGCCCGCGCCCTCGGCCGCCGCGCGGTCGGCCTCGGTGACCTTGAGGGAGATGTGGCTGTTGCCATGCGGAAAGCCCGCCACAGCGCAGACGCCGACACCGGAACCGAGCAGCGCCAGAACCGCGGCGGGCACGGCGCTCGGTTTCACGCAGGCGGTGGCGCAACCGCAGCGGCGCGCCAGCGCGAGACCATCGAGCAGTTGGGCATCCGTGAGTGTCGGATGGAGGAGGGAATGGTCGATCATCCGAGCCAGATCGACCACACTGGGCAGGGTGTGGTTCAGGGGCATGGGTGGAGTGGATTCGCGGGAACAGCGCGACTATGGGGAACTCGGCCCACCGCGCGAACGGAAAGCCACGCCGAGCCGCCATCGCTCGCCGCCGCTCGGCGGCACCTTCTGGCTCTCTCGTTTTAACGGCCCACCGCATGCTTGGCTTCGGCGTCAACTGCCGCCAAATCGGACGCTTCGGCTGATCGCCCCCTTAATGCAGACGCCCCATCTTCGCTTTGCGGAACGGGTCCTCACCTGCTCAAGCTCTCGTCTTCCTACTCACCTAACCCACTGATTTTATGGCTAAATACGGCTACTTCGACGACGCCCAACGCGAGTTCGTGATCACGCGCCCGGACACTCCCCTGCCCTGGCTCAACTACCTCGGCCAGGACGAGTACTTCGGCATGGTCACCCAGACCGCCGGCGGGTACTCATTTTGGAAGGACGCGAAGCTCCGCCGCCTCACGCGGTATCGGTACAACAACAACCCGATGGACAACGACGGCCGCTTCCTCTACGTGAAGCAGGGCAAGTCGATCTGGAACCCGGGCTGGAAGCCCACCCGCACCAAGCTCGACGCCTTCGAGTGCCGCCACGGCCTCGGCTACACGCAGATCACCGGCCGCAAGGACGGCGTCGAGGTCGAGCAGCTCATGTTCGTCCCGCCGCAGGAGAACCTCGAGGTCTGGAAGGTCACGGTCCGCAACAAGACCAAGAAGGCCCAGAAGCTCTCCCTCTTCTCCTACGTTGAGTTCTGCCTCTTCGAGGCCCTCAACGACATGACCAACTACCAGCGCACGTACTCGATCGGCGAAGTCGAGATCGAGAACGGCGCCATCTACCACAAGACCGAGTACCGCGAGCGCCGGAACCACTATACCCTCTTCGGCTGCACCAAGAAGGTCGCCGGCTACGACACCGCCCGCGACGCCTTCGTCGGCGTGCACAACAGCCTCGGCGACCCGAAGGCCGTCCTCGCCGGCAAGTGCACCAACTCCCGCGCCTACGGCTGGAACCCGATCGGTTCCCACCAGGTTGATCTCACCCTCAAGCCCGGCGCCGAGGAGACCTTTGCGTTCGTCCTCGCCTACGTCGAGCAGGGCGACCTGCCGAAGTTCGACGCGCCCTTCGTGATCAACAAGACCAAGGGCAAGGAGATCATGAAGAAGTACTCCGCCCTCGCCGCCGTCGCCGCCGCGTTCGCCGCGGTGAAGCAGCGCTGGTCCGACCTCCTCTCGCTCTACCAGGCCACCAAGGTCCCGAACGAGCTCCTCCAGCGCATGGTCAACACCTGGAACCAGGCGCAGTGCATGGCCACCTTCAACCTCTCCCGCTCCGCCTCCGGCTATGAGACCGGCATCGGCCGCGGCATGGGCTACCGCGACTCCAACCAGGAC
>JAEXPQ010000196.1 GCA_023446735.1 Verrucomicrobiota bacterium | reverse complement strand
AGAAGCAGCTCGCCGAGCTCGGCAAGCTCCCCGTGCCGTCGCGCAGCTCGTACTTCGGCATCATCGACCTCGCCGGTTTCCCGAAGGACCGCTTCTACCTCTACCAGGCGCGCTGGCGCCCGGAGCTGCCGATGGCGCACATCCTTCCGCATTGGAACTGGCCCGAGCGGGTGGGGCAGGTGACGCCCGTCCACGTCTACACCTCCGGCGACGAGGCCGAGCTCTTCCTCAATGGCGTCTCCCTCGGCCGCAAGAAACGCGGCGCGTTCGAGTACCGGTTCCGTTGGGACGAGGTCGTCTACCAGCCCGGCGAGCTGAAGGTCGTGACCTACAAGGCCGGCCAGCCCTGGGCTACCGCCGTGCAGCGCACGACCGGCCCGGCCGCGAAGCTCCTCCTCGCGCCCGACCGCGCCACGTTGCGCGCCGATGGCTCCGATCTGAGCTTCGTGACCGTGACCATCGCCGACCGCGACGGCCAGCTCGTGCCGCGCAGCCACAACTTGGTGAAGTTCGCCGTCGACGGCCCGGCCGAGATCGCCGCGGTCGACAACGGCAACCCGATCAGCTTCGAGCCGTTCCAGGCCAGCGAGCGCAAGGCCTTCAACGGTCTCGCGTTGGTCATCCTGCGCACGAAGCCCGGCCAGGCCGGCCCGATCACGCTGCGCGCCATCTCCGACGGCCTGACCGCCGCCGAGGTGAAGCTGGAAGCGAAATAGGCGCGGCGCTGGGCCTCGGCTCGGGGTAGGGACGTTTCTCCGAAACGTCCGCCTCCTCTGCTCGTGCTCCGGCATCCGTCTGCCGCGGATGGTCGTTGCGGCAGTTTCGGAGAAACCGCCCTACCTCCGGCTATCCTCCTTTCCGCCGAACTCCACGGTCGAGGGCTTGACACCGGGTGAGGCGGCCGGCCAACTTCCCCCTCTTTTTTCCTTCACACCATGCAACCGACCTATCGTCCGCATAAGAAGAAGCGCGCCCGTAAGATTGGGTTCCGCGCCCGTAATTCCACCCGTGGTGGCCGCAAAGTGCTCGCCGCTCGCCGCGCCAAGGGCCGCAAGCGTCTCACCGTTGTCTGACGCCCCGCAGGGCCGCCTTCGCCTCGGATCGGCGCAACGAGTTCGCCGCAGCGCCGATTTCTCGGCTGCGCGCGAGGTCGGGCGCCGGATTGATGGCGGGTGGTTCCTGCTCTGGGTTCGCAATCGCGGCGACGACCGGTCGGCCCGGCTTGGTGTCGCCGCCTCTCGGGCGGTCGGCGGAGCGGTCGTGCGCAATCGCTGCAAACGCGTCCTGCGCGATCTCTTCCGCCGCCATCAGTACGAGATCCCGCGTGGCCTCGATCTCATCGTCTCGGCCCGCCCGTCGATGACCAAGGTCGAAACGGGGGAGCTCGAGAAGCGATTCCTGAAAACCCTCCGCAGACTTGCCGGCGAACCGTCAGTCCAGCAGTGAGCCCGCTCCGGCCGCTTGGCGGCGGTTCGGCCGACTGCTTTGGCATGGGCCGCGACTGGGCGCGATTCGAGCGGTGCAATGCTACCAGCTCGTGCTCTCGCCGGTCTTGCCGTTCCTTTTCGGGCCAAACTGCGGTTGTCGGTTCTATCCGACCTGCTCGCACTACGCCGTCGAGTCGCTGCGGCGTCACGGGCTTTGGGCGGGCGCTTGGCTTGCCGCGCGCCGGTTGTTGCGCTGTCACCCGTTGCACCCCGGTGGCGAGGATCCCGTCCCCGAGACTTTTCGCTGGTGGTCGCGCTCCGCGCGAGCGGCCGCCGGCGTGCCTTTTCCCCTGAATTCGCGCCGCGCTCCCCGCCTCCATGGATAAGAAAAACACGACCATCGGCATCGTTCTGCTGATCGCGGCTTTTGCCGGGATGTACTTTTTCCGGCCGCAACCCACGCCACGTCCGACGGCGCCCGCGCCCACCGCGGTCGAGGGTTCTGCTGCTCCCGCCGCTCCGGGCAGCTTGGCTCCCGCCGCGGGCGCCGCCCAGCCGGCAGCGGTGGCGGCGCCGGTCGCCAACGGCTATTATGCGCTTCCGGCCGCCACCCCGGCCCCGGTCGCGACGCTCGCCAATGCCGAGCTCGAGGTGGCGTTCACCGAGTTCGGCGGGGCGATTCGCGATGTCGCCTTCAAGAAACACCCGGCCGTCAAAGGCGAGGCGGCGCCTTATGTCTTCAACGCCGTCCACGCCTCGCCGATCCTGGCCTTCACCGGCATCCCGGGGCTCGACGTGGCGACGCGGTGGACCTTGGTCGAGAAGACCGCGGACCACGTGACCTTCCGCGCGGTGGCCGACGGCAAGCTCGAGGTCACCCGCACGTTCACGCTCCCGCAGCCCGGCCAGACCGGCGATCCCTACCGTGTCGGCATTTCGACCACGCTGCGCAATCTCTCCGACTCCGCGCTCGGCGCCCAGCGCCTCCCGCTCAACCTCGGCACCGCTACGCTGGTCGACCAACACGACACCGGCCTGTACCTCAACGCCGCCGTCTGGGACGGCGAGGACGCCGAGTACGTGAGCCGCGACAAGCTCAGCGGCGGTTCCGGTTTCCTCGGCATCGGCGCGAGTGATCCGAAGACTCATTTCGAGCAGCCGGCCAAGGCGCTGTGGGGCGCGGTGAAGAACCAGTTCTTCGCCGCGATCTACTCGCCCGATCAACCGGGATCCGGCCTGGTGGTGCGCCGCGTGAAGGTCGCCCCCGACCGCCCGGACAGCGACCTGCGCGCTTTCGGCATCACTGCCGACTTCAACTTCGACACTCCGCGGCTCGAGCCCGGTGCCAGCCTCGTGCTCGGCGGCCAGCTCTACGTGGGCCCGAAGGAGTATTCGCGCCTCAAGGCCTTCGACCACAACGAGCAGCACGCGATGCAGTTCGACGGCTATTTCTTCAACAAGATCTTCCTCGCCGGCTTCTTCGCCCCGCTCCTGCTCACGCTCCTCGACTGGTTCCACGGCTTCCTCGGCAACTGGGGCTGGGCCATCGTCTTCACGACGCTGCTGCTCAAGACCGTCACGCTGCCGCTCACACTCAGCGCCGCGAAGTCATCCAAGCGCATGGCCAAGATCCAGCCGCGCCTGAAGGAGATCAACGAGAAGTACGCCGACAACCCGCAGAAGAAGCAGAAGGCCACCCTTGAGCTCTTCAAGGAGGCCAAGGTCAACCCGGTCGGCGGTTGTCTCCCGATTCTCATCACGATGCCGTTCTTCATCGGCTTCTTCGCGATGCTCCAGACCTCCTCGGAGCTGCGTTTCGCCGAGTGGCTCTGGATCACCGATCTCGCCTCGCCCGACACCGTCGCGCGCATCTACGGCTTTCCGCTGAACATCATGCCGATCCTGATGGGCGTCTCGTCGATCGTGCAGATGCAGCTCATGCCCACGCCGGCGATGGACAACGCGCAGGCCAAGATGATGAAGTTCATGCCGATCATCTTCGTGGTCTTCTGCTACAACTTCGGCTCGGGTCTCGCGCTGTATTGGACGGTGTCGAACATTTTCACCATCGGCCAGCAGCTCATCATCAACCGCCTGCCCGACCACGATCCGCTGCCGGCGCCCGCCGCGGGCGGCGTGAAGAACGTCACCCCCGCCGGGAAGCGCCCGAAGCACAAATAAGCCTTGGCGCGCCCCCGCGTTTTTCTCTCAACTCTTACCTCCTCGAACACCCCAACCACCTCCGACCATGGCCGGCCACAGCAAATGGGCTAAGCTCAAACACTTCAAAGGCGCGATCGATGCCAAGCGCGGCAAGATCTTCAGCAGCCTCGGCAAGGAAATCACCATCGCGGCGCGCGCCGGCGGCGGCAATCCCGACTCCAACGCCCGCCTGCGCACCATCCTCCTCAAGGCGCGCGACGCCAACATGCCCAACGACAACGTCGAGCGGGCGATCAAGAAGGGCACCGGCGAGCTCGCCGGCGCGGCGATCGAGCAGATGACGTACGAGGGCTACGCGCCCGCCGGCGCCGGCGTCATCGTCGAGGTCACCACCGACAACAAGAACCGCGCCGCCTCCGAGGTGCGCTCGGTCTTCACCCGCTACGCGGGCAACCTCGCCCAGACCGGCGCGGTGTCGTTCCAGTTCAACCACTGCGGCCAGTTCCTTATCAGCAAGGCCAAGATCACGGAGGACAAGCTCATGGAGATCGCCCTCGACGCCGGGGCCGACGACGTGCGCGCCTCCGACGAAGGCTTCGAGGTTATCTGCTCGGTGAATACCTACTACACCCTCTCCGGCGTGCTGGAGAAGGCCGGCATCAAGCCCGACTCCAGCGAGATCGTCTATCTCCCGAAGATCCCGCTGGTGCTCAGCGCCGAGGATGCCGAGAAGGTCGACACGCTGGTCTCCGCCCTCGAGGAGCTGGACGACGTGCAGAACGTCTTCACCAACCACGAGGTCGCCGGCTGAGCGCCCGCGGGTCCTCGTCTCCGCCCACTTCCGCCGCACGGTCGCGAGACCGTGCGGCTTTTTCATGTCCGCCTCGAAGGCTTCGGGACGGTTTGTCGCGATTTTGACGAACACTTCAAGGCCCGCTTCATCCTGGGTCGGCGCTCGCCTCCGCGCGGCGGCCCCGGCTGCCTAACCCGTTATCAGCCGGCGAATACGGAGGCCGGTGCCGTGGCGGGGGGAGGCGCGGTGCGCCGCCTCCGGCGGCGCCGGGACCCGGCCGGTCCGGGGGCGGGGGGCTTTTCGGTTTGCCCGGCCTTTCGGCGCGACCCAAGAACCCGTTCGTACTCAAACCATCCCTCGGTCGGCATCGCGTGAGGAGCGCCTCCGGATCGGCGAGTGGCCGGCGCGGGCGTTCTGGCCAGGCCGGTGCGGACAAACACTCTCCGAGAACCACGATCAATGCACGTCACGATGGATACTTGTCCTCGCCCCAGCGGCGGATCCGGCCCGCAACGGTCCGGTCCGCTGGTCCCCGCGCCCGCCGATCGATCGCCGCTTCCCAGTTGGCCCAAGCGCCTCGGCGCGCGGCTCCGGAAGATCGTTGCTGGCAGCCGGGCCCTTGCGGCGCTGCTCGCCGCCGCGGGCGCGCCCCTTCTGGCTCAGAGCCCCAACTACGCCGAGGCCCTGCAGAAATCCATGTTCTTCTACGAGGCCCAGGAGTCCGGGCCGCTGGCGGCGACCAACCGCGTGAAGTGGCGCGGCGACTCCGCGCTGACGGACGGCGCGGATGTCGGCCACGACCTGACCGGCGGCTGGTATGACGCCGGCGACCATGTGAAGTTCGGCTTCCCGATGGCGTACTCGGCCACGGCGCTGGCCTGGGGTGCGGTCGACTTCGCCGGCGGCTACACCGCCTCCGGCCAGATGGAGCGGCTGAAACGCAATCTGCGTTTCGTGAACGACTACTTCATCCGCTGCCACACCGCGCCGAACGAGCTGTGGGGGCAGGTTGGCGACGGCGGTCTCGACCACGCGTGGTGGGGCTCCGCCGAGGTCATGCCGATGGCCCGCCCGGCCTTCAAGATCGATGCCGCTCACCCCGGCTCCGATCTCGCCGCCGAGACCGCCGCCGCGATGGCCGCGGCGAGCATCGTCTTCGCCACCGACGATCCCTCGTACAGCGCGACCCTCCGCGCGCACGCGATCCAGTTGTACAGCTTTGCCGACACCTACCGCGGCAAGTACTCCGACGTCATCACCAACGCCGCCGCGTACTACAATTCCTGGAGCGGCTACAACGACGAGTTGGTCTGGGGCGCCCTCTGGCTCTACCGCGCCACGGGCGACGCGGCCTACCTCGCCAAGGCCGAGGCCTATTACGCCAATCTCGGCACCCAGGGCCAATCCACCGACAAGTCCTACAAGTGGACCATCGCCTGGGACGACAAATCCTACGGTTGCTACGCGCTGCTGGCCCGCCTCACCGGCAAGGCGGCGTACAAGGCCGATGCCGAGCGTTTTCTCGACTACTGGACCGCGGGCTACAACGGCGAACGGATCGGCTACACTCCCGGCGGTCTCGCGTTCCTCGACACCTGGGGTGCCTTGCGCTACGCCGCCAACACCTCGTTTGTCGCGCTCTATTACCAGTCGGTCGCGACCACCGCCGCCAAGGCGGTGCGGTATCACGATTTCGCAGTCAGGCAGATCGGCTACATCCTCGGCGACAACCCCTCCGCGCGCAGCTTCGTCTGCGGTTACGGCGTCAATCCGCCCGCCAACCCCCACCATCGCACCGCGCATGGCGCTTGGGGCAACAACCTGAACGGCAGCCCCGACCGGAGCCGGCATATCCTCTACGGCGCGCTGGTCGGCGGCCCCGGCGCGAACGACGCCTACGCCGACGATCGCGGCAACTTCACCACCAACGAGGTCGCCACCGACTACAACGCCCTCTTCTCCGGCGCGCTGGCGGCCCTCGCCGCCGAGTACGGCGGCACGCCCCTGGCCGGTTTCCCGCTCCCCGAGACACCGACCGACGAGTTCGTCGTCCAGGCGAAGATCAACGGCTCCGGTCCGACCTACACCGAGTACTCGGTCTGGATGCACAACCACACGGCCTGGCCGGCCCGCACCCCGGACAGCTACAAGTTTCGCCTCTTCATCGACATCACCGAGGGCAAGACCGCCGGCTACACCGCCGCCAGCTACGTCGTCTCCGCCAACGGCAGCAATGTCACCTACACCGCCTTGCAGCCCTGGGATGCGGCCAACGGACTCTACTACACCGAGGTCACGTTCACGCCCGGCACTCTGATCTGGCCGGGCGGCCAGGGTGAGTCCGCCGAGGAGGCGCAGATCCGCATCCGCCTGCCCTACGAGGCGCCCGCCTCGGCATGGAGCTCCGCCAACGACTGGTCGGCCCAGGGGCTCGCCGGCACGCTCGTCAGCACCACTCGCATCCCGCTCTACGTCGATGGCGTGCTCGCGGTCGGTGCGGCGCCGTCCGCCGGCATCCCGGTCACGGGCCTCTCGGTCACTCCGGCCACGCTGTCGCTGAATGGTGGAGTCACGGCCCGGCCCACGGCCACCGTGCTGCCGGCCGATGCGACCAATCCTTCCGTGACCTGGAGCTCGAGCCGGACCTCCGTGGCGACGGTCGACTCCGCCACCGGCCTGGTCACCGCCGCCGGCGCCGGCTCGGCGACGATCACCGCCACCACGGTCGATGGGGGCTTCTCCGCTACGGTCGCCGTCACGGTGACCGACATCGTCATCCCGGTGACGGGGGTTACCGTTGCGCCCGCCTCCGCGCGCATTCCGGTCGGCACCGGCGTGACCTGCACCGCCACGATCGCCCCAGCCAACGCGTCCAACAAGACCGTGGCGTGGGCGGCGACGCCCGCGGGCGTCGTCAGCTTCACGACGAGCATGGCGAACGGGGTCTCCACCTGCTCCGCCACCGGCCTCGCTGCCGGCACCGCCACGCTCACCGCGACCACGGCGGACGGCGGCTTCGCCGGCACCGCGACTGTCACGGTCGTCACGATCCCGGTCGCTGGTATCGAGATTGCTCCGTCGGTCTCCGAACTCCCCGTCGGCGGCACGGTCACGTTGCATGCCACGGTGCTTCCGGTCGACGCGACCAATCGGGCCTGCACCTGGTCGTCCACCAACCCGCTGATCGCCAGCGTCGACGCCGCCACCGGTCTCGTCACCGCGCGCGCCGAAGGTACGGCGACGATTCGCGCCACGACGACCGAGGGGGCGTTCGCGGCGACCCGCGCGATCACGGTGACGCCGTTCACCCTGCCTTCGTTCACGGACCGTTTCACCCTCCTGCGCAACAAGCTCCTCGATCCGGCCAACGGATACTTCAGCGCGGACGGCGTGCCCTACCACAGCGCCGAGACCCTCATTTGCGAGGCGCCCGACTACGGGCACGAGACCACCAGCGAGGCCTACTCGTACTGGATCTGGCTCGAGGTCATGCACGGGCGCCTCTCCGGCGACTGGGCGCCCTTGAACGCCGCCTGGGCCAAGCTGGAGGCCACGGCGATCCCCACCGCCGATCTCCAGCCCACGACGGCGAGCTACAACCCGAACGCCCCGGCGACCTACGCAGGCGAATACGAGCTGCCCGACAATTATCCGGCCCTGCTCGAGGCCGGCGTGCCCGTGGGCCGAGACCCGGTCTCCGCCGACCTCACCGCCACGTACGGCTCGAACATCTACGGCATGCACTGGCTGTTCGACTGCGACAACTTCTACGGCTTCGGCAACAAGGGCGACGGCGTCAGCACCCCGTCGTACATCAACACCTTCCAGCGCGGCGAGCAGGAGTCCGTCTGGGAGACTGTGCCGCACGCCAGTTGGGAGTCGCTCAAGTGGGGCAGCGACGCCGGCACCGGCTATCTCCGGCTCTTCGTGAGCGAGACCGGAGCCCCGGCCGCCCAATGGCGCTACACCAACGCCCCCGACGCCGACGCCCGCGCCGTCCAGGCGATCTACTGGGGCGTGCAGTTCGCCCGGGAGCAGGGCCTCGAGCCGAGCACTGTCCTCCCGCTCGCCAAGGCCTCCGCCATGGGCGATTTCGCCCGCCTTGCGATGTTCGACAAGTACTTCAAGCCGCTGGGCGTCCAGAACAAGGCGGCGCCGGGTGCCACGGGCTACGAGAGCGCGCACTATCTCGTCGGCTGGTACTACGCTTGGGGTGGTCCGCTGGTCACGCAGGGCTGGGCCTGGCGCATCGGCTGCAGCCATGTGCACTTCGGCTACCAGAATCCCGTCGCCGCCTACGCGCTCAGCGGCACTGCCGAGCTCCGGCCCGCCTCGACCAACGGCGCCCGCGACTGGGGCCGCAGTCTGGATCGCCAGCTGGAGTTTTACCAGTGGCTGCAGTCGGCCGAAGGCGCCATCGCCGGCGGCGCGACCAACAGCCTCAACGGCCGCTACGACCCGTACCCCACGGGCACGCCGACGTTCTACGGTATGGCGTATCAGGAGAATCCGGTCTACCGTGATCCGGGCAGCAACACCTGGTTCGGCATGCAGGCGTGGTCGATGGAACGCATCGCCGAGTACTACTACATCAGCAACGACCCCCGCGCCAAGGCGCTGCTCGACAAGTGGGTGCCGTGGGCGCGTAGCGTCGTGACCCTCGGGGCCGACGGCTCGTTCGCCATCCCGGCCGAGATCGCCTGGACCGGCGCGCCGGTCACCTGGAATCCGGCCAGCCCGGCGGCGAACACCGGTCTGCACGTCTCGGTCGTCTCGAGCGGCCAGGACCTCGGCATCGCGGCCTGTCTCGCCAAGGCGTTCACCTACTACGCCGCCGCGACCCAGCGCTACGCCACGCTCGACACCGCCTCCCGCGACCTCGCCCGCGAGATCCTCGACCGCATGTGGACCCGTTACTACGAGCCCGCCGGCCGCGGCGTCGCGGTCGAGGAGCAGCGGGGCGACTTCCGGCGCTTCTTCGAGCAGACCGTCCACGTGCCGAGCGGCTGGACCGGCAAGATGCCCAACGGCGATGTGATCGAGCCGGGCGTGAAGTTCCTCGAACTGCGTTCGCAGTACCTCGAGGATCCTGATTACCCGAGCCTCGAGGCCAGCTACCTGGCCAACCAGCCGTATCGTAAAGCCTATCACCGCTTCTGGGCGCAGGTGGAGATCGCGCTCGCCAACGCCGAGTTCGGCCGGTTCTTCCCGCAGTCCGGTCGCGAGACCTATTCGCAGTGGCAGTCCCGGGTCTTCACGCCCGCCGAGATCGCCGCTGGCTCCGGTGATCCGGGCGCCACGCCGGCCGGCGACGGCGTGGGCAACCTCCTGAAGTACGCCCTCGGCTGCGAGGATCCGCATGCGAGCGTACCCGCCGCCCGGATTCCCGCGCTGGGCTTCTCGGACACCGGCGAGCTTACGTTTGCGTTTCCTTCGGCGGGCACCGGGCTCTCGTACATCGTCGAGCGCTCGACCGACCTGGCCCAGTGGTTCGAGGCCCTGCGCATCGACGATCCCGCCGCCGTCAGCCAAACGGTCCTGCTCGGCGACAAGTCCGGCGTGCCGCGACTCTTCGCCCGGCTTCGCGTGCGGATGATCGAGTCGCCGGCGGTGCCGTGCACCGGTGTCACCTTGGCTCCCTCCAGCGTCGTCCTCGGCAGCCTCGGCGAGACTCGGGCGCTCGTGGCGGGCCTTCTGCCCGCGTACGCCACGAACCGGACGGTGGTGTTCCGTTCGAGCAAGCCCTCGGTCGTCACCGTCGCCACCGACGGCACCGTGACCGCTGTCGCCAACGGCACCGCCACGATCACGGCCACCACCCAGGACGGTGGTTTCACCGCGACCTGCACTGTCACCGTCGACACCTCGCTCGTGCGGGTCACCGGAGTGAGCCTGGCCCCGGAGAGCGCCACGATCACCACCGTTGGCGGAACGGTTGCGTTGGCCGCATCCGTCTTGCCCGCGAACGCGACGAACCGCGCTGTGAGCTACCGCTCCAGCAACACTGCGGTCGCCACGGTCGCCGCCAATGGCACCGTGACGGCGGTCGCCAACGGCACGGCCACAATCACCGTCACCACCGCCGACGGCGCTTTCACCGATACGGCGGCCCTCACGGTCGACACCCGCGGGGCGCCGCTCACCACGGTGGCGGTCGCGTTCGCGATCTCGAACGGTTGGCAGGGCGGCTACACTGGCAGTATCACCCTGACGAACAACGGCACGCAGACCATCGATGGCTGGGTGCTCGACTTCACGATGCCGGCCGGCGCGACGATCACCAACATGTGGGGGGCCACCTTCACTGCGGCTGGGCCGGCGATCGAGGCGACCGACGTCGATTACACGGCGGCGATCCCGCCCGGCGGCTCGGTGACGATCGGCTTCAACGTCACCGGTCCGAGCACCGCGCCCACCGACTTCACTGTCTACGGCCGCTGACGCCGCGGCACCGCCCGCTCCATCCTCGAGGCGCCCGGTGTCGACTGGGCGCCTTTTCATCGGGTGCTTCCGTCCGGGTACCTTGCCTCGCGGCGAACGCGCAAGGCCGCGCACCAAGTCCGTCCTCTCTCTCCACCCACGACTGCAACCGTACATTTTCGTGATGCGACCGTATCACGAAAATGTACGGTTGCAGGGGAGGGAGTGGGCAGGAACGGCAGCGGGGGAGGGGGAAGGATCGGGCGCGGGAGGTGGCGCGCTTCGTTGACGCGGGCGGGGGGACGGCCACGATGGCGCGGCGTGAACGACTCTTCCGACGATCTCGATCTGGTGCGACCGGAGCCCGGTGAAGTGGGCCTAGTCGAGGCGCGTGACTTCGTCTCGCCGGAGGCGTTCACGTTCGACAACGGCCAGACCATCCCCGGCTTCACCCTGCGCTACGAGACCTACGGTCGGCTCAACGCCGCGCGCGACAACGCGATCTTCGTGGCCCATGCGCTCAGCGGCGACCACCACGCGGCCGGCGTGCACTCGCTCAACGACCGCAAGCCCGGCTGGTGGAACAACATCATCGGCCCCGGCAAGGCGCTCGACACTAACCGCTACTTCGTCGTCTGTACCAACTGCCTCGGCGGCTGCGTGGGGTCGACCGGCCCGAGCTCGCCCAATCCCGCCACCGGCCGCCCGTGGGGCACCGCGTTTCCGCAACTCACCGTGCGCGACATGGTGCGCGCCGACAAACGCCTGCTCGACCACCTCGGCGTCACCGCCTTGCACGCCGTCGTGGGCGGCTCGATGGGCGGGATGCGCGTGCTCCAGTTCGGCATCGAGTATCCGGACTTTGTGCGCCGGCTGCTGCCGATGGCGACGACCGCCCGGGAGAACGCGCAGGCGATCGCCTTCAACGCCGTGGGTCGCGAGGCGATCATGCAGGATCCGGACTGGAACCGCGGCGAGTACCCGAAGGGCGGCGGCCCGCGCGTGGGTCTGGCGATCGCGCGGATGATGGCGCACATCACCTACCTTTCCGACACCTCGATGGAACAGAAATTCGGGCGGCGCAAACGTGGCGGCACCACCGCGCCGGAGGCCGCGGCCAGTTTCGTTGCCCAGTACGAGGTCGAGCGTTACCTGCAGCATCAGGGACAGGCGTTCATCAATCGTTTCGACGCCAACACCTACCTCTACATCACCCGCGCGATCGACGACTTCGATCTCGCCGGCGCGTACGGTTCGCTCGAACAGGCGTTCCGCGGGGTGAAGGCGCGCACCCTCTGTGTGGCGTTCACCAGCGACTGGCTGTTCCCCACGGCGCAGAATCGGGAGATCGTGCTGTCGCTGTTGCGGGCCGGCAAATCCGCCAGCTACGCGGAACTGGCCACGGATCTCGGACACGATTCCTTCCTCCTCGATTCGCCGCAACTCTACGATCTCGTGCGCGACTTCCTTGCGGTTGCGGTCGAGTAGCCGGCGCGGCCGAGGCGCCCGTGGGCTCGCTCACGGGTTTGACCGGGGGAGAGGCCCGATTCTGTCGCTCTGGCGGACAACGGCTTACCGGCTCAAGGAAGTCACACCCGGTCCGATGTGGAGGGCGGCCGGTTCCCCTTCGGCGCCGGCCCCAGCGCATGTCACCCTCAGGCAACCGAGCCGCCGCACCGCCCGGGCTGTCGCGAATCGCCACCCTCGCGGTGGCGCTCGTGGTCGTGGCGGGCGCGTGGGCGGGCTGGCAGCTCGCTGCGCGCACGATCGCGGAGTTGCGTTCGTTCCAGACGATGGAGCGCAACCTGACCCTGATGGATCAGGTCATGCAGACCATCAGCCCGTTGCAGGCCGAGCGCAGCGCGCTGGTGCTGCGAGCGGCCGGGATGCAGTCCCCGGTTGAACAGGCCGAGTTGCAGAGGCTGTCCGATCTGGCCCTGACGCGACTCGAATCCGCAATGATCGCCGCGGCGATCCCGCGGGGCAGCATCGACCTGGCGCAGCGGGAGATGGCGGCCCTACGTGCAGCGGGGGCGAGCCGATCCGGCGCGCAACTGGAGCGGGCGATCGAGGCGTTGCTTCAGCTGGACCGCAGCGCTGTCGAAGCCCCCACCACCGGTGGCGCGGGCAAGATCATGGTCGTGGTCTTCGAACTCCAGCTTCTGCAAGAGCAGGTCGCGCGGTTGCAGTGCGAGCTCCCCGCCGCGCTGGCCAAAGCCGCGCCGGCACCGGAGGAGATCGACCGCCTGGCCCGGATCCGTGGCCAGTTGGATGCCACCTTGGCGTATCCCGAGCGGCTGGCGTTTACCCGCACGGTCGAACGGGTCGGGCGGCTGCGGGAGAGCCAAGCCTGGCGCACGGTCGAACGCGGATTCCGCCAGCTCCAGCCCTCGGCGCCGCCCGGGGACCGGGCCGGCGACCTTCCGCCTCTCCAAGTGGCGGAGGCCGGTGCGGCGCTCCTTCAGGAGTTGCGGCTGGTGTGCGCGGACGAACTGGCGGTGTTGGCGCGACGGTTTGAGTCCAGTGTGGCGCTGGCGCGCTGGCACGCAGTGTTCAACTTCGGCGGGGCGGCCGTGGTGCTCGTGTTCGGCGTCGTCGTGCTGGTCGCGGTCCGGCGCCAACGGCACGAGCTTCTCGCGCGGACCGCGCTCGCGGCCGATCTCCAGCGGGCGCGCGACCATCTCGCGCAATTCCGGCGCGCGATGGACGCGCAGGCGATCGTGGCCGTGACCGACCCCGACGGCGTGATCCTCGAGGTCAACGACCGGTTCTGTGCGACCAGCGGGTACGCCCGCGAGGAGTTGGTTGGAAGGACGCACCGCGTGCTCAAGTCCTCACATCACCCGCCGGAGTTCTTTCGGGAGATGTGGCAGACCATCGCGGCCGGCAGGATCTGGTCGGGCGAGGTGTGCAACCTCACGAAGGCCGGGACCGAGTGCTACTTCGACACCGTCATCGTCCCGGTGCTCGATGCCGCCGGGCGTCCGTCCCAATACATCGCGTTGCGGCATGATGTGACCGACCGCAAACGCACGGCGCACGAGCTGGAGCGTCTCGCCCTGGTCGCGCAAAAGACGACGGCCGCCGTGATTATCACCGATGCGGAGGGCCGCGTCGAGTGGGCCAACGAAGCGTTCACCGTTCTCACCGGCCATGGGCTGGCCGACTTCCAGGGCCGGACGCCGGGACGGCTTCTGCACGGCCCCGACACCGACCGGCGTACGGTCGACCGGATGCGCGAGTGCCGGCAGGCGGGCCGGCCGTTCGAGGGCGAGATCCTGTACTATCGGCAGGGCGGCGAGGCCTTTTGGGTGCACACAAAGATCGATCCGGTCCTCGGGCCCGACGGTCGGGTGCAGCGATTCGTGGCGGTCGAGACCGATGTCACGGCGCGCCGGCGCGTCGAGATCCTGCACGCGAGCATCCTCGAAAGCGCCGCGTACTCGCTCATCGCCACGGCCCCCGACGGCATCATCGAGGTCTTCAGCCGCGGCGCGGAGCGTCTGCTCGGCTATCAGGCGGACGAGGTGGTGGGCAAGGTGACCCCGGCGGTGATCCACGATGCCGACGAAGTCGCCGCCCGCGCGGCGGAGCTTTCCGGCGAGTTGGGCCGGCCGGTGGAGCCGGGGTTCGAGGCGTTTGTCGCGAAGGCGCGCGAGACGGGGCAGCCCGACGAGCGCGAGTGGACCTACGTGCGCAAGGACCGTTCGCAGGTACCGGTGCGCCTGGCGGTCTCCGTGATGCGCGACCGCGAAGGCCGGATCACGGGCTTCATGGGTATCGCCAGCGACATCACGCCGCAGCGGGAGGTGCTGGAGCGCCTGCGCCGCAGCGAGGAACGGTGGCAGTTGGCGATCTCGGGCAGCAACGACGGCGCTTGGGAGTGGGACATCCAGCTGGATCGCATGTGGGTCTCCCCGCGGGATCGCGAGATCCTCGGGCTGTCGGAGCAGGAGGAGCACATATCCCGGGCCCACTGGCTTGGCTCGATGCACCCCGACGATCTCGCGGGCGTGCGGGAGGCGGTGCAGCGCTATTTCGCCGGGCAAATGCCGGTCTACGAGCACACCTACCGGGTGCGGCGCGGCGACGGCCAGTGGCGCTGGGTGTTGGCGCGCGGCAAGGCCGTCTTCGACGCCGCCGGGCGGCCACTGCGCATGCTCGGCACCCACACGGACGTCACTAGCAGCCACATGCTGCAGGAGTTGCTGCGGGAGAGTGAGGCCAGGCTCCTCGAGGCGCAGGCGGTGGCGCATATCGGCAATTGGTCGATCGACGCCGCTTCGCGGGTGGCGACCTGGTCGGAGGAGGCGGCGCACATCTTCGGCGTGTCGTTTCGGAACGCCCGCATGGCGCTCGTGCTGCGGTTATGCCCGGCCAGCGCGCGTTCGTCCCTGCGGGCGGCGCTCGGCCTGGCCTTGGCGCGCGGCGAGGGCACGCAGTTCGACCTGCCGGTGGGCGGCCGGGGGCGGCGGCCGGTCTGGGTCCGGGTGACGATGCGCACGGAGACGCGCGCCGAACAGGTGGTGCGCGTATACGGCACGGTGCAGGACATCACGGCGTTGCACGAGGCCGAGGCGCGGCAGCGGGAGGCGGCGCGGCGGCTGGAGAAAATCGCCGCGCAGGTGCCCGGCGTGGTCTATCAGTTTGTGCTGCGGCCCGACGGTTCGATGGCGATGCCGTACACGAGTCCGCAGGTGCTCGACCTCTACGGCGTCGATCCGGCGGCGCTGGCGCTCGACGCGCGGCCGGCGCTGGAGGCGACGGTGCCGGAGGATCGCCCGTTGGTGGAACGCACCATCCGGGAGTCGGCCGAGCGCCTGGCGCCCTGGAGCTGTGAATACCGGGCCCGCAAGCCGGACGGCTCGGTGCGCTGGTTCCTGGGCAACTCCGTGCCCGAGCGGTTGCCCGACGGCTCCGTGCTGTGGCATGGATTCATCACCGATGTCTCGATGCACAAGCAGGTGGAGGCGCAGCTGCGCGAGCACGAGGCGTTTCTCAAGGAGCTCTACAGCGGCATCGAGCTGCCGATCTGGGTCGTCGACGTGCTGGGGGCCGAGTCTTTCCGGTTCGCGGGCGTGAACCCGTCGTTCGAGCGCGTGGTGGGCACCACGGCGGACCGGATCGTGGGCCGCGGCCCGGGGGATCTCGAGCCCTGGCTCTCGCGGGAGACCGGGCGGCAGCTCGAGGACCACTTCCGCGACTGCCTGCTGGCGGGCACGACGATCAACTACGAGGAGCGGCTCGACTTCGCCGGGCGCGAGCGGTGGTGGCTCACGCAGCTCAAGCCGGTCCGCAACGACAGCGGCCGCATCGCCCGGCTCATCGGCTCGGCCATCGAGATCACCGAACGCATGGAGATCGAGCAGCGCCTGCGCGAGAGCGAGGAGCGCTTCTTCCTCATCGCGCGCGCCACGAGCGACGCCGTGTGGGACTTCGATCCCGCCACCGGGGCGTTGTGGTGGAGCGATGGAGTCACCCGCCTCTTCGGCTACGACCAGCCGGGCCCGGGCGCGGGCGTGAAATGGTGGTTCGCGCGGATCCATCCGGAGGACCGCGCGGCCGTCGAGGCGAGTTTCGCCGCGGTGCTGGCCTCCACCAGCGAGCGCTGGGAATGCGAGTATCGCTTCATCCACGCCGACGGCCGGTGCCTCTACGTCTTCGACCGCGCCCTGGTGCTGCGCGGTTCCGGCCAGCGCGCGATCCGCGTGGTGGGCGGCATGATGGATGTGACCGAGCAGCGCGCGGTGCAGGACGAGATGCGGCGGGCGCGCGAGGCGGCAGAGGCCGCGAACCGGCGGTTGCAGGAATCCGTGCAACGGGCCAACCAGCTCGCGCGCGAGGCGGCCGCCGCGACGGTCGCGAAGTCGGAGTTCCTCGCGAACATGAGCCACGAGATCCGCACGCCGCTCAACGCGATCATCGGCATGGGCGGCCTCATGCTCGGCACCGAGCTCTCCGAACAGCAGCGGGAGTTCGCGGAGACCATCCGCCTCTCGGGCGACACCCTGCTCTCGTTGATCAACGACATCCTCGACTTCTCCAAGATCGAGTCCGGGAGCCTCGAGCTCGAGGCGTCGCCGTTCGAGCTGCACGACTGCGTGGAGTCGGCCCTGGAGGTGCTGGGCCCGCGCGCCGCCGAGAAACGCCTCGATCTCTTCTATTGGGTCGATCCGGCGGTGCCCGGCATCCTCGTGGGGGATGTCACGCGGCTGCGGCAGGTCCTGGTCAACCTCGTGGGCAACGCGGTGAAGTTCACGGGCGAGGGCGACATCTATGTGGGCGTCGAGCGGGCGGCGATCGAGGCCGACGGCCGGCTGCGGCTCCGTTTTGCCGTGCGCGACACCGGCATCGGGATACCGGCGGAGCGGATGGACCGGTTGTTCAAGAGCTTCAGCCAGGTCGATGCCTCGACGACCCGCAAGTACGGCGGTACCGGGCTGGGCTTGGCGATCAGCCGCCGTCTGGTCGAGCTCATGGACGGGCGCATCTGGGCCGAGAGCGAGCCGGGGCGTGGGAGCACGTTCTTCTTCGAGATCCTGACCTCCATCGGCGCGGCGCCCGCCCCGCTGACGTACACGCGGCACATCGGGAGCCTCGAGGGGCGGAAGGTGCTGATCGTCGAGGACAACCCCACCGGGCGCCATGTCCTCGAGCGGCACTGCGCGGCGTGGGGCTTGCAGGCGCACGGGGTCGGCCGGGCCGAGGAGGCGGTCGACTGGTTGCTGCGCGACTCCCCGGTGGACCTGGCGCTCGTCGACCAGCAACTGCCGGGCATGAACGGAGTGTCATTCCTGCGACGGCTGCGGGAGCTGCCCGGCCGGTCGGCCCTTCCGCTTCTGGTGTATTCCTCGCTCGACGCCCTGGGGCAGTTGCCGGCGGACCTCGGCGTGGCCGGGCAGCTGACCAAGCCGCTGAAGATCGCGGCGCTGCGGGATGCGGTGGCGCACGCGATCGGCTCGCATGTGCGGGTCCTGCCCCAGCCGGCGGCGCCGGCGCGGCGGAAGCTGGCGGAGGATCACCCGCTCCGCATCCTGCTGGCGGAGGACAACGTCACGAACCAGCGGGTGGCGCAGCTCATCCTCGGGCGTTTCGGCTATCGAGCCGAGGTGGCCAACAACGGCGTCGAGGCGTTGGCCGCGTTGGAGAAAGGTCGCTTCGATATCGTGTTCCTGGATGTGCAGATGCCGGAGATGGACGGGCTCACGGCGGCGCGGAAGATCTGCGAGCGTTACCCGCCGGCGGACCGGCCGCGGTTGATCGCGATGACGGCCAACGCCATGGTGGGCGACCGCGACGAGTGCCTCGCGTCCGGCATGCACGACTATGTTTCCAAGCCGGTGCAACCGGCGGAGCTCGAGGGAGCCCTGAAGCGGGCGATCGACAGCCGGTCCCGGACCGCGCGGCCGTGAGGTGCTCGCGGCCCGAAGCCGCTCGTTGGTCCCGGGCGACCGGCTGCGACCGTGCGGCGCGGGCACTTTCCGCTCGCCAGTCGCCGCCCTCTCGATGCAAATCGTGCCACGGCCGGGACCCTAACCCGCAGTTGCGGCCCCGGCCGGCCCCCGCTTTGCCCCCCACAACGGTATCGCGGGGGCTTCTTTTTTTGCCGTGCGCGCGACGGTGCGTACGCCGAGAACAAAAAACCCGCCTTCGTCGGAACGAAGGCGGGTTGAAAGTGGTGGCCCAGCCCGGGATCGAACCGGGGACACGCGGATTTTCAGTCCGCTGCTCTACCAGCTGAGCTACCGGGCCACTTCTGTGAGGGGGCGAATGAAGGTGGTCGGCTCCGGCCGCGTCAATGGGATTTTTCGCGGCCGTGCGGAAGTCCAGCAACACGCGTTCGGTGCTGAATCGGCGGTCGGCCTCCGAGGGCGACGCGCGCCGGTGGTGGACCCAACCTACCGACGGCTCCGCGGCCATTGGGGGACGAAGTGTGTCCCCTCACCGGCTTTCAGTGCGTCGCCAGTGCGGTGGAGAGTCGGTGGACGCCTTCGTCGATTTCGCTGAACGAGAGATGGCCGTAGCCGAGCACGAGAGCGCCGGAATGGCGCGGCCGGCCGACGGAATAGTCGTCGACCGTGTCCACGTCGATGCCGCGCGCGGCGAGACGGGCGCGGGTGGAGGTGTCGAAGCGAACCCCGCTGAAGGTGGCGACGAGATGCAGGCCGGTGGAGCAGCCGGAGATCGCGACGGAACCACCAAAGTGGGTGGCGAGGGCGGTGCGGAGCCGGTCGCGGCGGCGGCGGTAGAGGCGCTGCATGCACCCGACGTGGCGCGCAAGGTGGTCTTGCTGGAGGAAACGCGCCATCGCCTCCTGCACGTAGCGGGAACCGCCGAGGTGCAGCGCGGCGGCCGCCTGCTCGGCCCGGGCGACCAGCGCGGCGGGAAGAACGACAAAGCCGAGCCGGAGCGCGGGGGCGAGGCACTTGCTGAATGTGCCCAGATGGAGAACACGCTCGGGTGCGAGCCGGCAGAGCGAGTCCACCGGGCTGCCCTCGTGGCGGAACTCGCTGTCGTAGTCGTCCTCGACGATCAGGAGGTCGTGGCGGCGCGCGTAGTCCACCAGCGCCAGTCGGCGCTGGATCGTGAGTGTGGCGCCGAGGGGGAACTGGTGCGAGGGGGAGACGAAGACGAGGCTGGCGCGTGGCCGGCGGGGGAGCCGGTCGACCGCGAGGCCGGCGGCGTCGGCCGGCACCGGGGTGATGGCGTGGCCGGCGGCGCGGAGCAGGGCGGGCACGAAGCTTACCACCGGGTCCTCGACCAGCGCACCGCTGCGGCGACCGCACAGGAGCTGGGCGACGAAGGCGAGGGCCGGTGCCGCCCCGGCGGTGACGAGCACCTGGGCGGCGGTGCAGTCGATGCCCTTGGCGCGCCGCAGGTAGGCGGCGATCTCCGCGCGCAGCGCCGGGCTGCCTGCGGGCGGCGCATAGGCCCACATCTTGGTCTCGCGGAAGAAGCCCACCTGGCGCAGGCAGGAAAGCCAGCGGGCGCGGGGAAACCGGCCGAGATCGGGCGTGCCGCAGATGAACGAGATCGTGTCGGTGAAATCGGAGGACGCTGGAGCCGGCGGGATTCCCGGCGGGGCGGACGTGGTCCTTTCGGTCGGACGCGGGGTCGGCAGGTGGGCGACGAAGGTCCCGGACCCGGTGCGGATCTCGAGATATCCCTCGGCGAGGAGCTGCTCGTAGACGGCGACGACGATGTTGCGGGCGATCCGCTGCGCGGCGGCGAGGGCGCGAGACGACGGGAGACGCGCGCCCCCCGGCAGCTCGCCGGCGAGGATCTTGTCGACGAGCTGGCGGTAGAGCTGACGGGAGAGGGTGCCGGCGCCGCGCCGCCGCAGTTCGAGCCAGAGCATGCGCCGCGGATGCCAAAGTGGTTCCATCGAAAAGGCAACGGAGTGGTTCTCCCCGGGCGCGGGCTGGTGTGGGAGAATGGCACCGCCATGCTCGCCGATCTTCGACTCGCGCTCCGCCAACTCGCCAAGGCCCCCGGTTTCACCGTCGTCGCGCTGCTCACGCTTGCGCTCGGCATCGGGCTGAACACCTCGATGTTCAGTTTGATGAACGCGCTGCTGCTGCGGCCCCTTCCGTATCCGGATGGTGGAAGACTGGTGCGGGTGTTCGTCACCACGCCGCAGGCGGACGACTGGGCGCTGACCGCCCCGGTCTACCGGCAGGTGCGGGACGGCGGGGCCGGGTTCGCGCGCCTGGCGGTGTTCGGCTGGTGGGGGGCGAGCCTCACCGAGCCGGGACAGCCGGCGGAGATGCTCGTGGCGCTGCGGACCTCGGCGGAGTTCCTGCCGACCCTCGGGATGCAGCCGGCGCTGGGGCGTTGGTTCACGCCGGAGGAGGACCGGCCGGGCAGCGCGGTCGTGCTCATCAGCCACGCGCTGTGGCGCCGCCGTTTCGGGGAGGATCCGCAGATCGTGGGGCGTACGATCCATGTCGACCGCGAACCCGTCACGGTGATCGGCGTGATGCCGCCGCAGATTGCGGCCCCGATGGTGTTCGGCGTGGTCGACTTCTGGAGGCCGATCGGCCTGACCGCCGCGCAATGGGAGGACCGGAGCGAACGCTGGCTCCATGTCGTGGCGCGGTTGGCGCCGGGCCAGTCCCCCGGGCAGGCCGCGGCGGCCTTCGGCACGCTCGCGACGCGGATCGCGCGCGACCAGCCGAGGGAGAACGAGCACCATGGGCTGCGGGTGGTGCCGCTGCATGCCTCGGGCACCGACGGCGCGACGCGGCGCATGACGTGGCTCACGCTCGGGCTCACCGGCTTCGTTCTGCTGATCGCGTGCGCCAACCTCGCCAATCTGCAGCTGGCCCGCGCGGCGGCCCGGGCGCGCGAGGTCGCCCTGCGCGCCGCGCTGGGGGCGTCGCGGGTGCGGTTGTTGCGGTTGCCGGTGCTGGAGAGCCTGCTGCTCGCGTTCGGCGGCGGCGGGCTCGGCCTTCTGGTGGCGGCGGCCTGCAACCGGTGGATCGGTTCAAGGGTTGTCTTCAACAACGCGCCGCCGGGCCAGGAGCTTCCGCTCGACGGACGCGTGTTGGCGTTCGCGCTCGGCGTCTCGCTGCTGACCGGGCTCGGCTTCGGGTGCGTGCCCGGCTGGGTTTCGTCGCGCGTGCAGCTGGCGACGGCGCTCAAGGACAACGGGCGCGGCTCGACCGCCGGTCGCGAACAGCACCGGTTGCGGCGGCTGCTGGTGATCGGCGAGATCGCCTTGGCGCTGGTGCTCCTCAGCGGCGCCGGGCTGGTGCTCGGGGGGCTGCGCCAGTTCCTGCAGCGGGAGACCGGTTGGCGGGCGGCCGGCATGGTCTCCGGCGGCGTGGGTCTGCAGACGCCGAAGTACCGGGACGACACGGCCGCGGTCGATTTCTACGAGCGCATGGTGGAACGGCTCGCGGCGTTGCCCGGAGTCGAGGGCGTGGCCTTCGGCTGGGATTTGCCAATCGCACCGAACCGCGAACCGCGCCCCTTCCGGATCGAGGGGCACGCCCAGGTGGAGCGGGGGCGGGAGCCGCTCGCGTATTTCAACGGTGTGCTGCCGGGCTATTTCCACGGTCTCGGCATCGAACTGCTGGAGGGACGGGATTTCACCAAACGCGACCGGACCGGCAGCCCGGGGGTCGTGATCGTGAGCGAATCGCTGGCGCGGGCGTGCTGGCCGGGGCGGAGCGCGCTCGGCCAGCGGCTCGGCGGCACCCGGCCGGAGGATCCCGAGTGGAAAGAGGTGGTCGGCGTGGTGCGCGACGTGAACTTCGCGGCGTCGCTCGGGGCGCCCCCCACGCGGTTGCAGGTCTACCAGCCGTTCGGGCAGACGGAGGTGTGGCGGTGGGGCTCGGTGGCGCTGCGCGCGAAGGTCGCGCCGGAGAGCTTGGTCGAGCCGATGCGGCGCGCGGTCGCGGAGCTCGACCCGGATATCCCCGTCTGGGAGGCCCGCTCGGTCCGGCAGGAGATCGACCGCCGGATGGCCAACTCGCAGCTGACCGGGCAGCTGCTCGGCGGCGTGGCGTTGCTGGGCCTGTTCCTCGCGGCGCTCGGGATCTACGGGGTGGTGGCGCAGATGGTGGCCCAGCGCACGGCGGAGATCGGGGTCCGGATGGCGCTGGGGGCCGATGTCGGGGCGATCTACCGCATGGTGCTCGGCTCGGGGCTGCGCATGGCGTTGCTCGGCGCCTGTATCGGAACGGTGGGGGCGGTGGGGCTCGGCCGGGTGTTGTCGCTGCTCGTGCCGGAGGTGCCGGGCTCCGGCGCGACGGTGCTGGGCGGGACGGCGGCGCTGCTGGTCGCGGCGGCCGTGGTGGCGACCTGGCTGCCGGCGCGCAGGGCGGTGCGGATCGATCCGGTCGTCGCGCTGCGTGGCGAGTGAGGGGCGCGCGGGCGGCGTTCGTCGATGCCGCGCGCGGGGCGCAAAAAACGGCGGCCCGGTGCGGGGCCGCCGTTGGCGAATGAATCGGGGAAGGGAGCCGGATCAGCCGAGGAGATCGGCGACCATGGCCTTCTCTTCCTTCAGCTCCTTCTCGGTCTCGGCGATCTTCTGCTTGGAGAACTCGCTGAGCTGCACGCCCTGGACGATCTCGAAGTTGACGCCGTCGTTGGTGCGGATCGGGAAGGAGAAGATGAGGCCCTTCTCGACGCCGTAGGAGCCGTCCGAGTACACCGCGACGCTGAACCAGTCGCCGGGGGCGGTCGGGGTGACGAGCGCGCGGACGGTGTCGCAGGCGGCGTTGGCGGCGGAGGCGGCGGAGCTGAGGCCGCGGGCCTTGATGATGGCGGCGCCGCGCTGCTGGATGACGGGGATGTAAGTCTCCTTGAACCAGGCCTGGTCGGCGATGACCTCGGTGGCGGGCTTGCCGTTGATCTTGGTGTTGGCGAAGTCCGGGTACATCGTGGAGCTGTGGTTGCCCCAGATGGCGAGGTTGGTGATGGCGGTGGTGTCGACGCCGGCCTTCTGGGCGAGCTGCGCCTTGGCGCGGTTCTCGTCGAGCTTGGTCATCGCGAAGAAGCGGTTGGCCGGGACGCCGGCGGCGTTGCGGCAGGCGATGAGGGAGTTGGTGTTGCAGGGGTTGCCGACGACGAGGACGCGGACGTCCGGGGCGGCGTTCTTGGCGATGGCCTGACCCTGGCTGGTGAAGATCTTGCCGTTGATGCCGAGGAGGTCCTTGCGCTCCATGCCGGCCTTGCGCGGCACGGCGCCGACGAGGAGGGCCCAGTTGACGCCCTTGAAGCCCTCGTCGAGGGAGGCGGTGGCGACGGTGCCCTTGAGGAGCGGGAAGGCGCAGTCCTCAAGTTCCATCACGACGCCCTTGAGGGCCGGGAGGGCGGCCTCGAGCTCGATCATGTGGAGGATGACGGGCTGGTCGGGGCCGAAGCAGGCGCCCGAGGCGATGCGGAACAGGAGGGCGTAGCCGATCTGGCCGGCAGCGCCGGTGACGGCGACACGGATGGGAGTCTTGGTTGCCATGGTATCAGGTATTTATCTGTTGGAGGAGAGAACGGGTAACGGCGTGTGCGGCGCTGTCAGGCCTTTGCGGCGGCGAGCGCATGGGTGGGGCCGAGCGCCTGGTAGGCGGCGCGGAGGGTGGTCTCGGTGGTGGCCCAGTCGATGCAGCCGTCGGTGATCGAGACGCCGTATTGAAGTTCGTGTTTCGGGCGGGGGAACGGCTGGCTGCCCGCGCCGAGGTTGCTCTCGATCATCACGCCCATGATCGCCGAGGGTGTGGTCGCGGTGAACTGGGCGAGGACGTCGCGCAGGATCTCGGGCTGGCGCTCGGGTTGCTTGTTGGAATTGTCGTGACTGCAGTCGACCAGGATGGACGGGTGCAGCCCGGCCTTGGCGAGCAGCGCCGCGGCCTTGGCGACGGGTTCGGCGCCGTAGTTGGGACCGGTGGCGCCGCCGCGCAGGACGATGTGGCAGTTGGGATTGCCGCTGGTGCGGACGGAGGCGGCGCGGCCGTCGGTGGTGATGCCGAGGAAGGTCTGGGGCTGGCCAGCGGCCTTGATGGCGTTGATGGCCGTCTGGATGGAGCCGTCGGTGCCGTTCTTGAAGCCGAGCGGCATCGAGAGGCCGGAGGCGAGCTGGCGATGCGTCTGCGACTCGGTGGTGCGGGCGCCGATGGCGGCCCAGCTCACGAGGTCGGCGATGTACTGCGGGGTGATCGGGTCGAGGAACTCGGTGGCGGTCGGCAGGCCGAGGTCGAGGATCTCGCGCAGGAACTGGCGGGCGAGATAGAGGCCGTGCTGGATGTCGCTGGAACCGTCGAGGTGCGGGTCGAGGATCAGGCCTTTCCAGCCGACCGTCGTGCGCGGTTTCTCGAAATAGACGCGCATCGCGATGACCATGCGGTCGCCCAGTTCGCGGGCGAGGGCGGCGAGGCGGCGACCGTATTCGCGGCCGGCGTCGAGGTCATGGATCGAGCACGGGCCGACAACCACGAGCAGGCGGGGATCGTCGCCGAAGAGGATGCGATGAATGGCGTCGCGGGAACGGACGATGCACGCGGCCTGTTCTTCGGTTTTAGGGAGGGCGGCCATCAACTCGGCGGGCGAGGGAAGCGGCCGAGTTTCGATGACGTTGATGTCGGAGGTCCGTTGCACGAGTGAAATGAGTCGGCGACGTTGCGAAGCGGAAAACGCTCTGGCAACCGGATTCGGGCGGACGGGAGGCAGCGGGGCGAGGCGGACCGAGCGGGACGACCGTCTTGCGGTCGGGGCTCGAATTTGGACAAAGAAAAGGCCCGTCGCCTACCCCTAAGCGACGGGCCATTGCTTTCTTAGTTACCCCAAAACTCCCGCTAGGCGGGAGAAAGGTTCAAAATTGATGAGGCAGACGGTACGGTTCGGCGGGGGTTGGTCAATGGCGTTTTCTGCCAAAATGCGTTGGCGAAGACGCGGCGGCTGATGGTGAAGGCTTTAGGGGATAAAATAGTTCGCGGAAGTTGTCCTTATCGGGGGCGCGTTGGGCGGATTTCAGCGGTCGAGAGCGGTCGCCGGGGCCGGCGCGAGGTGGTTGTACTGGCGGATCGCGTGGCGCCACCACTCGGCGAGGGCGTTGCCGGGACGCGACCAGATCTCGCGATGGAGGCGGATCATGGACTGCGCATCCAGGAGCAGTGCGAGTTTGTCGCGACGGTCGAGCGCGGCGGGGCCGCGCGTCATCAGCTTCTCGCGCAGCGTGGCGAAACGGTCGGTCTCGGCAGCGTTGCGTTTCTCCCGCAGGAGCGAGACGTGGACGGCGTTGACGTACGGATCCAGCACGGCCTGCAGCAAGCCGTAGTCGGCGGCGAACTCTGGCGGGACCGGCGGACGTTTCTCGAGCGCCGCGAGATGGCGGGTGAGGGCGGCGGCGACTGGTGGCGGGGCGATCTCCTCGGGGGTGGCGAGCGGACGAGCCGGCGTGGTGCCGGCCGATGGCGGCTGCGCGGTGGCGAGCGAAAGCGGGATGCTGAACAACGGGCCGGCGAGCACCGGCAGCAGCCAGAGGAAAAAATTCGGATCCAGCGCGAGGGCGATCGCGCCCCAGAGCAGCGCCGTGGCCGTATGGCCGGCGTGGGTGAGGATGGCCTCACGCCAGTCGGGCGAGCCGTCGCCGCCGCGGCGTTGCGCGATCCAGGCGACACCGCGGCCGAGCAGGGTCCAGAGAATGAACTTGCTGTGGAAGAGCATCAGCACCGGCGCGAACAGTGCGGAAACGAGGGATTCCAGCGCGACCCCGGAGAGGACCCGTCGCCAGCCGCCGAAGGCGCCGGCCCCGCGACCCAGCGCGAGGTCGAGCACCGCGAGGAGCTTCGGGAGGAACAGCAGCGTGATCGTGCCGACAAAGAGCGCCAGGCCCTGCGTGCGGAAATCGAGCGGCACGAAGGCCAACAGGCTGTCGCGTGGGACGAGGGTGAGTCCGGTGGCGTGCTGCCGGTGGAGCAGCAACGTGGAGAGCAGGAGAAACGCGAACCACAGCGGCGACGCCGCGTAGGCCAGGATGCCGAGCAGCAGATGCAGGCGGCTCACGAGGCTCAGACCCTGCGCGGCGAGCAGCCAGCTGTGCTGGAGATTGCCCTGCAGCCAGCGGCGGTCGCGCTTGGCGAAGTCGATCAACGTGCCGGGACATTCCTCGTAGCTGCCGTCCAGTCCGGCGGCAAGGCGCACGCCCCAGCCGGCGCGCACGAGCAGGGCCGCCTCGACGTAGTCGTGGCTGAGAATGCGACCGCCGAACGGCTCGTGCCCCGGCAGCTCGGGCAGCGAACAGTGCTCGAGAAACGGCGCGAGACGGACGATGGCGTTGTGACCCCAGTAGTTGGATTCGTCGAGCTGCCAGTGGTCGATGCCGGCGAGGAACACCGGGCCGTAGAGCCGGCTGGCGAACTGCTGCCAGCGGGCGAACGGTGTCTCGCCGCGGACGAGGCGCGGGGCGGTCTGGATCAGGCCGGTGCGCGGGCTGCGCTCCATGAGGCGCACGAGCTGCACGATCGTTCCCCCGGCCATGAGGCTGTCGGCGTCGAGCACGACCATGTAGCGATACGCGCCGCCCCACCGTCGGCAGAAGTCGGCGAGGTTGCCGGCCTTCTTGTTCGTGTTCAGCCGACGGCGACGGTAGAAGAGCCGGCCGGCGGCGTCGAACTCGCGTACGAGCGCGGCCCAGGCGGCCTCCTCGTCGACCCACCGGTTGGGGTCGGTGGAGTCGCTCAGAAGGTAGAAATGGAACGCCTCGAGGTGCCCGGTCGCCTGGAGCGACTCGTAGATCGCGCGCAGGCCGGCGAAGACCCGGCCGGCCTCCTCGTTGTACACGGGCATCACGATCGCCGTTGCCCCGGGCGGGAGCGCCGCGGGTGTATCGACTGGTCCGAGGCGCCACGGGTCGGGGCGCCCGCGGCGGGCGAGGAAGCCGAGCACCGCCTGCGCGCAGCCGTAGGCGACGAGCGCGAGCAGCAGCGCGTAGAGGGCGAGATGGGCGAGTTTCCAGGCCTCGGGCCCGGTGCGCCAGTGCAGGTCGGCCATCAGGGCGATCCCGGGGGTGGCGAGCGCCGCCACGAGCAGGCCGACGGCGAGGCGGCGGCGGAACTTCAGGCCCGGGGGAATCTGGTCGAGAGGGGCGTTCACCGGAAGGCGAGGAACAGCAGGGTGGCGAGACCGAGGCCGAAGACGACCTGCCCCAGCCAGCGCACGGCGGTCCAGCGCCGTGAGGCCGCCCAGCTCAGGTCGAGCAGCCGGGCGATGCGGCCGAGCGGGATGGTTGGCGCGGCCATCTTGTAGAGCTGGGGCGGAGGGCCTGGGCGCAGGAACGCGGCCCGCATGGCATCGGAGAGCTCGCCGGGCGTCGGACCGGGGGCGAGAAACGCGTCGGGCCAGCGCCCGGGGGCGTCGGCCAGGGCGAGCGCGAGCCGGCCGCGCACGCCGAGGCGGCGGGAATGGATCGGGCCGAGCGCGAGCACGCGGGCGAACCAGTCGGTGATCACGCGGTCCGCCTCGCGCAGGGCGAGGGTGACGGGAGCCTCGGCCGGTTGGCCGGCCGCGCGTCGCCAAGCGGCGGCGACAATGGCGTTGGTCAGCTCGCTCAGGGCGATTGGCTGGACGATGCGGTGGGCGCGCAGGTAGCTCTCGACGCGCTCGTGGGCCTCGTTCCAGGCCGGATCGGTGCGCGCCGGAAACTCCGGGGGCGGCGGGAGCGCGCTCATGGCATCCAGGAGTACACCCAGGTTTCGCTGACCGGCGCGTAGCCCTGCCGCAGCCGGCAGCGCAGCTCGACGGCGCGTCCCGCGGCCTCGGCCTCGACCTCGAGGGCGACGCGCCAGGAGGCGTCGACCGGGTTCTTGCGGACCGACTGGCGCAGGAGCTTGGCGCCGGGGCCGACGCGGAGCTCGGCATCGAGCGCGCCGTTGTCGAGCTTGGCCAGGGCGGGGCCGGCGAAATCGATCCAGAACAGCCGCCCGAGCGGGCGCGTGGGCAGCGCGCCGACGTGGGTCGCGAGGGTGGGCGCGAGCGGGCTGGCGACCGGCTCCGCCTCGGTCCAGCGCAGGCGGTAGCGCAGCTCGTAGGGCTCGCCGGGGACCGGCGGCCGGTCGGGGACCCAGAAAGTGGTGACATTGGCCCCAAGGTGGTTGCGGGCGGGCTTCTCGACGAGCAGCACGCGTCCCGGGCCCCAGTCGCCGATCGGCTCGACCCAGACGGACGGGCGCCGGTGGTAGTCGGCATCGAGGTCGCCGTAGTGATCGAAGACGCGGTCGCGCTGGAGCAGGCCGAACCCGCGCAACGCTTCGACGGCGATGCCCGAGCCGAAGTCGCCGGCGGGGTTCTGGAGGGGGCGCCAGATGGCGGTGCCATCGGCCGGGAGCACGGCAAGGCCGTCGGCCTCGTGCACCTCGGGCCGGGGCTCGCCGGCGGGGCGGTCGGAGTTCTCGCCGTACCAGAACATTCCGGACAGCGGGGCGAAGCCCGGCTGGGCCACGGTGGCGCGGAAGACGAGCGCGGCGCGCACGTCGACGGTCGTGGCGGGGCCGGGCGTGATCACGAACTCGTAGGCGCCGGCGACCCGCGGGCTGTCGACCAGGGCGTAGAGGGTGAGCGTGGTTGCGCCGGGTTTCGGGCGCCCGATCCAGAATTCGGTGAAACGGGGGAATTCCTCCGGGCCGAGCGGGCCGGCGTCGAGCGCCAGCGCCTGGGCGGAGAGGCCGAAGTTCTGGCCGGCGCCGAGGGCGCGGAACGAGCAGCCGCCGGGGAAGACGATGACTTCGTCGAAGTGTTCGGGCCGATTGAGCGGGTTATGGACGCGGAAGCCCGCGTAGCCGAGCTCGGGGGTGAGCCGGGGCGGGTTGCGCAGCATACCGTAGCTGAAGAAGCCGCCGACGAAGGGGAGCGGTTGGACATGTGTGGCGCTGAACTCGTTGAGCACCACCGGGGGTGAGCCCGGCACGGGATGGAAGAGCTGCAGCTGGAACGGCAACCGGTCGGACCGCCAGAGGGCGTACTCCGGGATGAAATGGATGGCGCCGGCCTCGGCGGGCGTGAGCTCGGCGAGGCGGCGCGGCATGGGGTCGACCGGCTCGGTGAAGGGGGCGGCGGCGCGCTCGGAGGCGCGTTGGCGCACGAAGTCGAAATCGATCCGGGCGCGCTCGGGTTGGGCGGAGACGAGCAGCGGCAGTCCGGCGAACAGGACGGTGCAGAGGGTTTTCATGCGGGAGTCCGCCGGGGGGAGACGCGGAGACGCTTGGTCAGCATCCTGCGGGAAAGGTTGCATGGCAATTGCACGGGTGGGCGGTGCCGTTGGGACCCAGGACCTGATGTGTCCAAACCGCTGAAACCCGTTTCGGGCGGGACCTTGCCGCGGCGGCGGTGGGGAAACGGTGTCGCGATGTTCGGCGAACGCATCCCGCTTGCGGTGCGACGGTCCGGCTGGTTTGTTCGGCCGCGCCGCGAGATCGGCGCAACCCCGATACACTCCGTCACTCCCATGGCCTTCAAGAAGCTCTTCACCCCGACTGCGCAACCGTCCGATGGACTGACTCAGGCCGCCCGCGAGGCGATCGTCGACCTGCTGCACTTCGGCGTGTTCGTCGACAAGCACATCGCGCTCGCCGAGGACAAGATGGTCGAGGCGACGGCGCGTTCGCTGAACTGGGATCCCAAGATCTCGTTCGACTACTACGAGGGCAAATCGATCGGAGAGGTGCGCCGGGTCGGGAGCGACGAGAAGGAGCGGGCGGAATTCTTCCAAACGATCCGCGAGCGTCTGCCGCAAGTGGAGGACCGGAAGCTCGCCGTGAAGCTGCTCGAACAGCTTTATGCGTGCGACGGCGCCACGGCGGTTGAACGCGAGACGTTGCCGCTGGTCCGCCGCGAGCTGCAGCTGGGTTGAGCGGTGGTAAGCGCAGGGCTCGGCGTGGACTTGTGGTGTCCAGCCGGAGACGGATCTACAAGATGAGCTGGCCGGCCGGATCGGCGGAGTTCCGGCCGTGCTGGAGATGGGCGGGCAGTTCGACAGCGGGGGCGTGTCTGTTTCCCCAGTTGCCGGGTCCGAACAGCTCGGCGAGGAGATCGGCGGGCGTCTGGCCGTAGACCTCGGAGAACGCGGCGAAGCCCGCGTCGTCCGGGGACGCTCGGCGCACGACGGCGGCCATGCTCGGCCGGTCGAGCGCGAGGAATGCCTGCACGACCAGATAGGCGAGGTCGTAGCTGAACGCGGAGGTTTCGCCGGGGGTGTCGAAGCCTTTGCCGCTCCAGAAGAGCGCGGTGTTGTCCGGCGTCCAGAACGCTCGGTGCTCCGGGATGGTTTTGCTGTGTCCTTCGACGAAGGGCCGGCCGGCGATCGCCGCCTCGGCGATCTGGGTCACGCCTTCGTTGAGCCAGAGCGGAATGCGGTGATGGCCGAGCAGATCGTGGCACATCTCGTGCGCGATCACCCGGGTGTGGAACATCGATTCGGGGGAGGGCAGCGCGATGTGCGAATTGCCGCGGTCGAGATGGACGCCGCCGGACTGGATGTGCTCGCCCGGCGCGGTGTAGAGCGAGAGGTAGCGGTAGTAGGTGTCCTCGTCGGGCGCGACGAGGAGGGTGCATTTCCCGAGGTACTCGTCGCGCAGCATCCCTTGCAGGGTGGAGCGAAGGGTCGCCAGCACCTCGTCGTAGTGCTTCACGGCGCGCTTGCCGCGGCCGAGGTCGCCGGGGAGGACGGCGAGGACGTTGGCGGTCTCGAAGACGTTGCAGCCGCCAAACGACTTGGCGATCCGGAGCGCCCACTGGCGGGTGACGCCGCACCACAGTTCGTGGTGTTTGGAGGGCGGGAACGAGGCGATCCACGTGGCGATCCGGTTCCAGTCGGGGAGCGGAAACGTCAGCTCGGGATCGAGCCACTCGGAGCGGAGCGAGCAGTCGACTTCGAAACCTGGTGACGATTGTGCTCGGACTGTCGAGAGGGCGGCGGAAGTCCGGGAGCGGGGCCCGCGGAAGTGCTGGAGCACTTGTTCCGCCGCCGCGCGCAAATCGGCGATCAGCGGGGCGCGGGCCATGGTGCGGCGACGTTGGGGGCGGCGCGGATCGGCTCAGGCGCCCAACTTCGTCTTCGGCTCGGGGAGCGCGATGGTGCGCTGTTTCGGATCGGCGGCCTGGCGGTAGAAGAGCGCGGTCTTGCCGACGGCGCCGGCTTCGGTGGCGCGGGTCTTCTCTTCGATGGCGGCGCAGAGGGCGGGGCGCTCGTCGCGCTCGGCGAGGAGCTTCACCTTGATGAGTTCGTGGCGGGCGAAGAGTTTCTCCAGCTCGGCGACGACGGGCGCGGTGATGCCCTCGCGGCCGATGACGAGTTGGCAATCCATCGTCTGGCCGAGGCTGCGGAGAAAGGATTTCTGGGCGCCGGTGAGCGCGGGAGCGGTCATGTTGGCAGGAGCGTGCGCGGCGGACCCCAGGGAAGGCAAGCGCGCGAGGCATGGGGACCAACTGTGCCTACCGGTGCGCGATCACGACATCAATAGGCGCAGCGCGCCGCGGGAGCGGAACAGGACTCGCGGGCGTGGGACCAAGTCATCCAACAGTCACGGGATGCTCCCGCGGCTGTTGCAGGCGATTGTGCCAGGAACATTGGACGTGCCGCTGCGGTGGGCAGCCGGGGGCCGCAGCGAAGGGCGATGATGGGATGCGGTTGGCATCCGAGATCGGTGGGCAAAGGCGCAAAACCGTGTCCCGGTCGGGACAGAATTCTGTGTTTTGGGGGCGGGCTGCCGCGAGAGATCGCGTCAGGCCGTGCGCGGAGCGGGTTTCAGGAAGCGCAGGAAGGCGACTAGAAACAGCCCGTAGGCGCCGGCGTGGAGCAGGGACGAGAAGACGCCCAGGATCGGGTAGATCCAGCTGATCGAGCCGATCGGTAGGCTGCCGCGTACCTGCACGAAGGTGAGCACGCCGTAGAGGAGCGGCAGGAGGAAGGAGAGAGCGGCGCTGACGCCAAAGCCGGCCATCGCCCAGTTGAGCGCACCGGCCTCCGTAACCGATCCGCGGCGACCGGCCAACATCACGAGGCCGACGACGCAGACCGCGAGCACCGGGATCTGGGTGAGCAGTTGCGAGAAGATCATCGGGATCATGGACAGCGAGGAGGAGGACATGGTGCGGAGGCGTGGAGGGGGTTGGATGGAGCGTGGCGTGCGCAGCCGTTTCCGTGGCGAGGCTGCACCGCACGGAATTTTGTTCCGATCGGGACAAAACTCTGTGCTGTCGGTGGATGGGCGGCGAACATGGTCGAGACTCCGACGCGTTCCGCTTCGGGTGGAAGTATCGCCCGCGCAAGAGGCATCACTCCCAGGCGCAGAGGTTCTCGATGTAGGCGGCGGAGCCGTCGCGCAGCCAGCCGTCGAGCTGGGCCTGCTCCTTGAGCTGCTGGCCCCGCGGACGTGGGACCGAGAAGAAGAGCGTGTCGGCCTCGGGCAGCGTGGTCATGTCGCCCCAGAGCTTCTCCCACTGGAGCACGGGGAAGATGTCCTCTTGGCCGTTGCCCCAGCGTTTCTTCACGTCCTTGAGCGTCACGTACGTGGGCATGCGCGCGGCGAGCGTGCGCACGGCGGCGGCCACGCGGTCGGCGTCGGCGAGCGCGGCGCGGTCGAGGCCGAAGAGCGCGAGCATCGGGTCGATCGCGATCCAGCAGGTGAGCGTGTTGTAGTAGGTAAGCTTGAACTCGTCCTCCTCGCGGGCGAGGGCCATACCCTCGACGAGGCGCAGCTGGCCGCCGACGCGCGCCAAGCCGCCGCCGCGGTCCTCGAGCCGGCGGCGAATGACTTCGATGGCGAGCGGGCGCCCCTCGCGGTCGTGGCGACCGAGGATGGCGGGAGCGAGGTCGGCGCCGAGCGTGTCGATGTTGTGGAGGAGGAGATGCTTGAGCTGCGGGCGGTCGCGGAGTAGGTCGCGGAGCACGCCGTTGCGGAGGAGGTTGGCGATCTCGAACCAGTGGCCGACGGGGTGCAGGCACTGGAGCGGGAGGTTGTCGGTGTAGTCGCGGCCCTCGCCGGTCTTCACCGCCCAGTCGAGCAGCGCCTTGCGCAGGCTCTGGCGCATCTTCTCCTGCTGCACGTCGAGCACCTGGTGCGCGGTCTCCTCCCACTGGAAGCGCAGGTCGCGCGCGGTGGGGATCATCCGCAAGCCGATGGATCGGCCGGGCGAGAGCAGCAGCGGGCCGGTGTAACCGAAGTTCTGGTGCTTCTCGAGGAAGGCGCGGATCGGCTCGTGCGTGAGGTGGCTGGTGGTGAACAGGTGCGGCACCTCGCAGCCGGCGGCGCGGCCGGCGCGGCGGCTCTTGGCGAGATGGACCTCGAGGAAACTGCGGTGGCGGCCGCCGAGCTTGGCGAACGGATGCAGCGCCTTCACCGTGCCGGCGCCCTGCGTCCAGCGGCTGCCGGCGCCGGCGGCGAGCGTCACGACGGCGACCGCGCCCTGGCGGAGCAACTC
>JAEXPQ010000327.1 GCA_023446735.1 Verrucomicrobiota bacterium | reverse complement strand
GCCTCGACCGGGAAGGTGATGACCTCGGTGCCCTCGTTGTAGACCGACTTCTCGGTCATGTGCGGGTTGTGCTTCTTGAACCAGCGGAAGATCGGGTCGTTGGAGCTGGCCTGCACGCGGCGGAAGTAGCGGCGGGCGTGGTGCGGGTGGATGCCCGAGCCGGCGTTGAGCACGAGGGACGAGGTGCCCTCGGGCTTCACGCAGGTGGTGCGGGCGGCGCGATTGATGCCGAGGGCGGCGGCGCCGGCGGCGTTGGCGGCCTTCACCACCTCGGCGCCGCGGCGCAGGATGGCCGGGTCGAGGAGGATGTCCGGGTTGTCGAGCACGCCGCAGATCGAGACGCCGATGAGGGCCTCGCGCTCGTTGATGACGCGCGTGACCGGCCCGAGGTACGGGATGTCGGTGTACGTGGCCTGCACGGTGCCGATGAGGGCCGCGGCGCGGGCGAGCGCGAAGAACTGGTCGGGCGTGTCGGCGGCGGCGCCGGAGATCGTTGAGAGGTTGCACATCTGCCAACCCCAGAGCTCCATGCCCTCCTCGAGGTGGCCGGTGTAGCCGTAGCCGCGGAGCTTCTCGATCTCGCGCGAGGTGACGACGAGCTTCGGGTTGAGCGCGATCTCGACGCAGGGATTCGGGAGGACGTCCGGGTCGGAGCCGTTGACGAAGTAGAAGCCAGGCTCGCCGAACTGCTTCTGGCACTCGAAGAGGCGCTGGTAGACGTCGCGCGGGGTCTGGTCGCGGACGAGGACCGCGGAGTTGTTGGAGGCGGAACGCTGCGGGTGCGTGCGGAACCAGTCGCCGGTCTTGGCGGCCATCATCTCCTCGTCCTCGGGGCTGAAGAGGCAGATCGTGGCCGAACGGCGGATGCCACCGGAGAGCACGGACTGGGCGACGTGCATGCAGATGTCGTAGACCTCGATCGGGCGGAGCTGGCGGCCGGCGGCCCCGATGAGGATTTCCTCAACGCGGGTGAGCGCGCGCTTGAGCGGGAGGTGGCCGGGGGCCTTGCCGCCGGAAGTCTTGAGCAGGGAGCCGCGGGAACGGATCTGGTGGAACGAGAACTCGACCTTGTAGCCGTGGACGAAGCTCTCGAGGAGCTCGTGGAGCGAGTCGGACCAGCCCTCGACGGTGTCCGGCACGGGGTAGTGCTTGACCGGGAGGTCGAGCTCGTCACCGCGAGCGGCGAGGACCGGGAGCATGGCCACGTGCTGCTTCTGCACGGAGAAGCCGCAGCCGCAGCCGCTGAGCAGAAGGAAGAAATACTCGCGGAAGAACTCGACGCGGTTCACCGGCGAGGCGGTGCAGTTGTAGATGCGGGAGTTGGAGACCTCGATGGCGCGGCCGCCGAACTGCAGCGAGCGCATGGAGGGCAGGACCTTCTTAGCCTTCACCAGGTTGAAGGCGCGAACGATCTCGTCGGAGAGCGAGCCGAGCGGGCCGGTGTCGCGCGCGGCCTCGGGGCTCACGGTGCCCTTCGCGACGAGGTCGCGCAGGGAGGCGTTGAGGTCCTTGTCGGCGATCTTGGCGACGCGGCGCAGGTGCATCTGCGCGACACGTTCCACGGCCTCGGCCCAGATCTCACGGCGGCCGAGGGTCTCGTCGTAGCGGCAGTAGCGGCTGATCGCGATGTAGTCCTGCAGACCGCAGTCGCCATGCACGACCGGTCGGAGCTCGGAGTGCTGGATGCGGTAGAAGATGTAGTGGCGCGCGATCTCGTACTGGCCGTGCTTGAGCAGCGTGAGCTCGATGAGGTCCTGCACGTCCTCCACCCCGGGGGCGCCGGCGGTGCCGAACTTCTCGATCACCATGTCGCGCACCTCGGCCGAGAGGTTGAACACCGTGCGGAACGTGGCCTCATCGAGGCCGTAGCGCAGCTCGGCGTTGTCGCGTTGGGGGTTCTTGGCCTCGTCGTGTTTGGAGCCGTAGGCCGCGAGAGCGATGGCGCGCACGATGCGCTCGAGTTTGAACGGGGCGGCTTTGCCGTCGCGCTTCTTGACGGTGAGGAGGATTTCCGACGCGGGCATGGAGGTGGTGCTTTCGAGGAGAGTGCGGGAGAGAGTTTCGGCGGACATGGGCGGAACCGGGGACAGGGAGGTGAGTGAAGACGGGTAGCGGGGTAAAGGATCACCGCGCGGTGCGGCGCGCGGCGCGGCAGGAGATGCGCCAGATGGATTTGAGGCCGAGGCGCCACGCCACGAGCAGCAGCGCGGAGACGGCGCCCACATCCGCGTGCAACCGCGGCAGCGCGAGATGGAGGGCTTGCGCCTGGTCGAGCCACTTCTGCCGGCGGGCCGCGGCCCGGAGCAGGCAGAACGGATCGATGTCGCCCGCGGTGAGGTGCTTTTCCTTCAGGTCGGCGGGGATCGCGGCGATCTCCTGCACCTCGCCGTCGAAGTACTTGAGGGTGTCGACCATCTCGGGCGTCCAGAGGCCGCGGGCCTTGAGGTCGTGCACGAGCGCCGGGGCGAACACCAGGAACTCGCCGGAGAGCGTCGCCTGCACCTGGAAATTGCGCGAGGCCGGCTCGATCGAGTCGGAGGTGCCGGCGATCTCCGCGATCTCGGGGGTGGGCCCGAGCGCGAGGAGCGCGGCGTTGCGCAGGCCGTGGGCCGCGATCCGTTCGCGCACCGGCTGCCAGTCGAGCCGGCCGCCGCGGGGCAGCTCGGAGACCAGACCGCGCTCCTGCTCGAGAACTCCGTGTGCATCGACCGGGAGCCGACCGCGATCCCAGGCGGAACCCTTGAAGGTCGGATACGAACCGCGCTCGGCGGCGAGTTCGGCCGAGGCGTTGGTGGCGCAATACGCGACGGCCTCGAGGCACTCGTCGTTGAACTGCTCGGCAGCGGCGGAACCGAAGGCGAGCCCCTTCACGTGGAGCGCGCGGGCAAGCCCCATCACGCCAAGCCCGAGCGGACGATGGCGCTGGGCGGCCCGGCGGGCGGCATCGGTCGGGAAACGGTGGAGATCGAGGACGTTGTCGAGCAACCGCACGGCCAGCCGCACCGTACGGTGCAGGGCCGGAAGATCGATCGCGCCGGAAGCGTCGAGGTGGGCGTCGAGCGCGACCGCCCCGAGGGCCGCCGCGGCGGTTTCGCCCTCGGCGGTGTTGAGCGCGAACTCCGTGGCGAAACTGGCGCCGCGCACCGGGCCGACATGATTCTGGGCGGCGCAGAGGGCGAAGGCGTCCTTGAAGGCGAGGGACGCGTCGCCGGCGAGCATCGCCTGGACGAGATCGCGCCAGAGCTCGGCCGCGGGAAGGCGGCGGCTCCAGAGCGCGCCGCGGCCCGCCTGCTCCTCGTACTCGGCATACCGGCGGCCGAAGGCGGCGCCGGACAGACCGGCGAGGTCAGTCACATCGGCCGGCCGGAACAGGGACCACTCGCCGCCGGCGACGACCCGCTGCACGAAGAGGTCCGGTACCCAATGCGCGAGGACGAGCGGGGCGGGGCGGCCGGCGGCGGCTTCGCCGCGGCGCCGCGCCAGCAGGCCGGGCAGCTCCGCATGCCAGCTCTCGACAAACGCCGCGCCGTCGACCGGGCCGACCGCGGCGAGCATCGCTTGATGCAGATCGAGGAACGCCGCGAGCCCGCGCGACTCGGACTCGGCCCCGCCGATCTCCGCCGCCTGCACCGCAGTCCAGCTGCCGGCGAGCGAACCGCCGGGGGCGGCGAGGTAGGCGTTGTCGGCAATGCCATGTTGCATCACGCCCTCGAGCCGGTTCTCGACATGGTAGGCGTAGTGGGCGACGAGCTGGCGTTTGGGCGTGCCGGCATGCACGAGCACGCCGGCCGCCGGCAGGAAGCGGCGGGACTTGAGCAGCTCGTAGAAGGCGAGGCAGTGCGCGTCGCGCCCGCGCCGCTCCTCCAGCGCGAGCCCCATGGCCACGCGCATCCAGAGAAATTGCGGCACTTCGAGGTGGCGCAGCTTCACGCCTTCCCGGCGGGCGGTGACGAGGAAGCGTTCGGCGAGCGCCTGCACGGCGGGAAGGTCGAGCGCAAGGTCGGCCGATGGGTCGAGCGCGGCGGCAAGCTCCTCGATGCGGAAGGCCTCGAGCAGCCGCGGTTGGAGCAGACCGAGCGCGACTCCCTCAAAGACGTACTCGACGAAGACGCGCCGGTGGAAATCATGCAGGCGGTTGATGCCGTCGCGCACGATATCCCACCCGAGGGACTCCTCGTAGAGATAGGTCAGTTGGAGCCGCCCGGCGAAGAGGGAGAAAACGCTGTCGCGTTCAATGAGCGCGCGGGCGTTGCGCGCGACGGTGGCGGCCAAGTCGGCCTGCGAGATGTTGTCGTAGACGGAACGGCGCAGCTCGTGTTCGAGCTCTTCCGAGGAGAGCGGCAAGGTGAGGCCCGCGGCAGCGAACTCGATGCGCAGGCGCAAGTCGTGGCCATCCCAAAGATAGGTGTCTCCGGCGGCGCGGACGACGACCACCATGGAAGGCTGGGCCGCGGGCGCCGGCAGGGTTTCGTTGCCGCGCACGGCGGCGCGCATCGAACGATAGATGATGAACGCTTCCGCGACCTTGAAATGGCCGGCGCGCATGAGCTCCTCCTGCACCACATCCTGAATCTCCTCGATGTGGAGGAACGCCTCGCGGGTCGCGAGGGCGCGGGCCGTGACCGCGCGGGCGATCTCGACGGCCGGGGCCGGGTCTTGCTGGAGAGCGAGGAAGGACTTGCGGATCGCGATCTCGATTTTCGCCTCGTTCCACGGCACGACATGGCCGTTGCGGCGAATGATGCGCACCGGCGTGGAGCACGAGACCCGATCGGTGCCGAGCTTCGCCCCACGGCTGTAGAGGAGGCTCTTCGCGACGTCATACGCGTTGTTGTCGATCAGCGTCTTCTCGATGAGGACGTAGAGCTCGTGGAGGTCGAGGCGCAGCGGGCGCTGGCGGAGCGCCTGCGCGGTCAGATTGCCCGCCACCTCGTCGGCGATGCGCGCGACAAACTGCTTGTGGTCCGCGGTGAAGATCGCGGTCTCCCCACGCGCCAAGAGCAGCGTGGCGAGCGAACGGCCGACGGTATCGGCGATCTCGCCGAGGTCGAACGGTTCCGGCCCCTGCGGACAAAGCACCTGCACGTCCGGCAATGCCGGGCGCCGATCGCGCACCGCATCGCGCCACGGATAGTTCGGCTTCCGATCCTTCGGGGCGGAGGCGAAACGCTTGAGCGCGAGATCGTGCTCGAGACTGGAGTGCGGTGTCATCCCAGAAGAGAGCAGGCAGGCAGTGGCAGTGGAGGGGGTTTGCAAAAAGTGAACGCCCGGCGCCGCGTAGCGCCGGGTGCTCACGCGGAAAATCAGGTTCGCAAGCCGCCCGGGGTACCAGGAGCGGCCACCGACCAACCGTCGCCACCCACCTGCACGCAGGCCGCAACCGCTGCCGAACCGGAACGGTTCGCGCACTCGATAGCGTCAAGGGAGGGATTCATGGCAGGAAACGACGATGGGACGAAAAAAAGGGAGTCAGAAGCGCCGAAAAACGACAGTCCGAGCGGTTTGGCCACACAAAGTTGTTTCGAGTTATTTACCAGTTGCTCACCACTACGGGTTGTGGGCCAGAGAGCCGGAAGGCACTACATATGGGTTTTGCGAGAAAACCCGTCAATAGGTTTCTGGGCGCGGTCGGATGATTTCTGCGCATGCCGCACCCTCCCCTCGGGAAACGCACGACGCCATCGATGTGTGGCACCGAAAGGCGCCCTTTCTGCGGCGATTTTCCGCCCCAAAACTCGCGTATTCTCCGGGCGCGGTGAGCCTGGGCAAAAGGACCGCCGGTGCTCCGCATCCAGCGTCCAGTCGCGGTGCCAGATCCTCGCCTACATCCCACCCAAGCGCCCCAAGGCGGAGGCGACTCCGGGCAGCCCGTGGGCACGGACGTCACGCGCCAGGCACCCAACGCATCCCCGAACTCCGCCCGCATTCTCACTCACCCGATGGCAGCGAAGGCGGGTCGCCAGGACGAGGTTCGCCGGAGCTTCGAGCCCCCTGGGGGCGAAGGCCTTGGCGCTCTCGCGCCGTGCCGAATGTCCGGGATAGCACTACCGGGCTACCGCGGACAGCACGGACAGTTGGCCGAGGAATCACCCCGGGGCGCAAAATGCGACCGCCGCGCTTCATCGGGAGGCGCGGCGGTCGTCCCAAGGGCCCCCGACTCCATGGAAGTGGGGCCGGGGCGAACAAGCGACGAGAGGATCAGTAGCGGTAGTGCTCCGGCTTGTAGGGACCGTCGACCGACACACCGAGGTACTTGGCCTGCTTCTCGGTGAGCTTGGTGAGCTTCACGCCGATCTGCTCGAGGTGGAGGCGGGCGACCTCCTCGTCGAGGGCCTTCGAAAGGCGGTAGACGCCGACCTTGTAGGTATCCTTGTTCGTCCAGAGGTCGAGCTGGGCGAGCGTCTGGTTCGTGAAGCTGTTCGACATCACGAACGACGGGTGGCCCTTGGCGCAGCCGAGGTTCACCAGGCGGCCCTCGGCGAGCACGAGAATCGAGCGGCCGTGCGGGAAGGTGTAGCGGTCGAGCTGCGGCTTGATGTTGTCCTTCTTCACGCCGGGCTCCGTATTCAGGCGGGCGATCTGGATCTCGTTGTCGAAGTGGCCGATGTTGCAGACGATCGCGTTGTCCTTCATCGCCTGCAGGTGCTCGAGGGTGAGCACGTCGCAGTTGCCGGTGGTGGTGACGTA
>JAEXPQ010000299.1 GCA_023446735.1 Verrucomicrobiota bacterium | reverse complement strand
ATGTCGTGCTGGTCGGGCGCGAGTGTGGTGCCGAGCAGGAGGTGGCCCATGCCGATGACGCCGTTGAGCGGGGTGCGGATCTCGTGGCTCATGTTGGCCAGGAAGGCGCTCTTGGCCTTGTCGGCGGTCTCGGCGGCCTCCTTGGCGGCCTGGAGCTGGGCGTTGGTGTCGGCCAGGCGGGCGTTGGCGGAGCCGAGCTCGGCGGTGCGTTCGCGCACGCGCTGCTCGAGTTCGCCGGCGAGGCTGCGGTAGCGCTCCTCGCTCACCGCGAGGTCGGCGGCCTTCTGGCGGGTCTCGGCGACCTGGTGGGCGAGCCGGGTATTGGTCTCGTGGAGCTCGGCGGTGCGTGCGGCCACGAGGCGCTCGAGGCGGCGCTTCTCGCGGCGCTCGAGGAGCGTGGCGATCCAGAGCAGCGCGCCGATCGCCCCGAGGAAGGCGACCCCGTACGATACATACGCGCCGCTCGTCCGGTACCACGGCGGCAAGATGGTGAAGACGACGCTCGCCTCGCGGCCGGTCTCGGTGCCGCGCACGGGGCGGACGCGCAGGACATACGCGCCCTCCTTGAGGCGGTTGAGCACCGCGGAGCCGGAGGTGCCGGCGGGCAGCCAGTCGGCCGATGCGCCTTCGAGCAAGGTCTCGAACTGCGCGGGCGAGCCGAGCGGGATCTCGGGGGCGACGAAGTGGACGGAGAGCGAGTTCGAATCGTAGGGGACGGGAGGGATCCGTCCGTCCTTCGGATAGAGGGTACGGTTGTCGGCGGTGAGGTGGACGAGGGTGATCAGCGCGCGCAGCGGCGGCGGCGGCGGCGCGGCGAGCCCCGGGTCGTAGCGGACCAGGTAGTTGTCCCGGTGGAGCCAGATGACGCCGTCGGCCTGGGGGATGATGTAGTAGGGGCGGACTCCGTACAGCCCAGGGACGACGCCGCCGCCGGTGGCGGTGAAGCGGTAGACGAAGCCGCGGGAGGCGGACCAGAAGTTGCCGAAGGCGTCGAAGGCGGAACGCCCCGAGACCGTGGCGGCGATCTCGGGCCGGCTGGACTGGAAGGTGGTGTCCTCGACGAAGCGGTTGCCGGCCGGGTCGAAGCGCAGGATGCGGCCGGACGCCCCGAGCCGGATCTCGCCCTGCAGGATGAAGGACTGGATCCAGCCGCTGGAGAGGCCGTCGGCGGTGGTGTAGACCTGCAGCGCCGGGGTGGCGGGCCGCACGTCGAGCCGCGCGCAGCGACCCGAGCCGAGCTCGAGCCAGACCACGCCGGCGCGATCGACCACTCCGCCGAAGGTATCCTGGATCTCGGGAGCGGGGAAGGTCTCTCGGCTGTAGCGCCCGTCGCGGCGGTGGATGCGGCCGACCTCGTTGCGGGTGCAGTACGCCCAGAGGCTGCCGTCCGGCTCGAGCGGGAACGGGCGCATGCCGGGAGGGCCGGGCAGGGCGAGGTCCCAGCCCGTGTCGGTCCGGAGATGGAGGCCGCGGTCGGTGCTCGCGAGGAGGCGGCCGGTGCCGGGATCGCGGGTGATGCTGCCGGCATTCAGGCCGTCCGGGCGGTCGGGATGGAAACGCAGGAGACGTCCCGCCTCGTCGTAGATGCCGCGCATCGGGACGCCGTCGGCGCAGAGCCAGAGTTCGTCGCGGTGGCGGGCGATCTGGACGAAGCTGAACCCGCTGTCGACCAGCGGCTCAAGCCGGGAGACCGGCGCAGGGAACTCGACGCGGGCCACGCCGGCGCCGAGCACGGCCCAGACGTCGCCGGCCCGGCCGAGCGCGAGGCTGCGAATGCGGGCGAGGCGGTGGTCGCTGCGGCGGTCGAGGGTCTGGACCACGCGCAGTTCGCGGTCGAGGAAGAGCAAGCCGAAGCCCTCGACGGCCAGGGCATAGTGGCCTCCGGCCACGGCGCGGAAGGCGTTGGCGCGGTTGGTCTGGAGAACTTCGGGGCCGGGCACCGGCGTGAGACGGTGTCCATCGAAACGGAAGAGACCGCCGCGGGCGGTGCAGAGGAGGGTCTCGCTCTCCGACCACGGGGCATCGCCGACGACGGCCAAGTCCGAGCTGGTGGTGCCGGGGGCGAGCACCGGTTCGAGCCCGGTGGAATGGTCGATCCGGTGGAGTTGGCCGTTGCTGGAATCGCTCGCGTAGGCCCGCCCGCCGTGGGTGAAAACGTGGCTGATGATGTTGAGCCGGCCGAGGGGGACGATCTGGGGGTCGTCATGCCAGCGGAAGACCCCGCCGCTGAAGCCGTACCAGTACCATTGGTCGCCGAAGAGGGCCGCTCGGGCGAGTCCCGGGTGGGTGTTGTCGTGCGAGGGAAAACCGGCGACGATCGTGGTGGTCCAGCGGTGGTCGTCCGTGAAATGGATCTGCACGATCTGGTCGCCCAGGCCGGCCAGCAGGCGGCCCGTGTCGTCGACCACCAGGCTCTCCACCCCTGCGACGGTGTCGCGGGTCTCGCCGGCCTTCTGCACGAAGGTCTGCCAGCGCACGCCGTCGCCGATGGCGATGTGTTGCCCGGCCGAGGCCGCCCAGCGGCCGTCGGCCAACTGGACCAGGTGGAAGGGGGCGATCTCGAGCCCGAGCGCCTCCGGTCCGAGTACCGTGAAGTTGGGTACTCCCGCCTCGCGGTAGTGGGCCGGCGGCGCGGCCATCAAGTCCTGGGCGCACGCTTCGCGGGCCGGCGCGGCGAGCAGGAAAAGCGCGGCGACGAACGGGTTCGGGATGCGGCGGGGGACGCGGCGGATTTGAGGGCGGGGCTCCATGCGGCCGGGCTTTCCATCGGTTGCCGCGGATCCGGATTTAGCCGTATTCGCGCCGGTGGCGGGCCGGCCGGAAGGGCGGAGCGGCGGATCGCCGCCCTTGAGCTCCGGCTGCAGGCATCCGCCGCGGCGGATGCGGAAGTCGGAGGACAGACGACGGAGGGTAGAGGACGGACGAGGGGGCTGCTCGAATCGGTTCGCGGCAGCGCATACCGGCCTGCTTGGGAGAGTCGGGCTAGCCTGCGAGGCTTATCTGGCTTCGGGCAATCCGGTCGGCCGGTGAATCCACCCTTCTCGGTTGGCGATGGCGCGCTCGGTTGCGGTGGGCCCTGATGCGCTTGATCATTTGAAGAACGGTTATGCTGCGACGGTGTCCTCTTGGCCGTACCCGGAGATGACGCTTTGCGGGAGAAGTCGAAGGTGCGGGTGCCGGTCGTGGCGGTGAGGCTGATCTGGGTGGCGGAGGTGAAGTAGTCGAGGATGTCGCGCTCGCTGAGGCGCTTTTTCTGGGCGGGTGTTACGGGTGGGTGGGGGCGAACGGGGAAAGCTGAGACACGAAGGGCGGCGAGGGCAAGGGTGGAGGCGGCGGCAGACCGGAGGACGGACGACAGACGACGAATGGCAGACGACGGACGGCAGAAGGCGGACGAGGGCGAGATTGCAGCGGGGACGGACCGGGGCTTTGTTTGGCGGCGATGAACGAAGCGACGCAGGACGACGAGTTCGCGGCGGAGGCGGCGCGGCGGTGGCGCGTGAACCTGATCGCGCCGCCGGTGCTCGTCGCGCTGGCGTGGCTGGTCACGCTCACGCCGCTCTCCTTCCTGTTGCGCGGCTTCCAGGTGTGGGTGCACGAGTTCGGGCACGCGACGGTGGCGTGGTTCACCGGGCGTCGCGCGCTGCCGCTGCCGTTCGGGTGGACGAACGTCGAACCGGAGTTCTCCCACTTCGTGTACTTCGGTGTCCTGTTCCTGCTGACGGTGCTGGCCGTGGCCGGCTGGCGGGAGCGGAAGATCTGGCCCGTGGTGCTCGCGGTCGCGCTGGCGGGACTCCAGTTCTGGATGACGTGGCGCTGGCCGGAGGCGCGGCAGCAGTTCTGGTTCTCGTTCGGCGGCGTGGCGGGCGAGTTCGTGCTGCCGGCGCTGGCGATGATGCTGTTCTTCGTCGAGCTGCCGGAGAAGTTCCGCTGGGACGTCTGCCGCTACCCCGTGCTGTTCCTCGCGGCGGCGTGTTTCCTCCTGAGCTTCACGTTCTGGCATCGGGTGTACGCGGGCCAGGAGCCGGTGCCGCTCGGCACGATGATCGGCGGCGAGGACGACGCAGGTGGCGACATGAACGTGCTGATCGACGACTTCCGCTGGACGCTCCTTCGCATCCGCGTGACCTACCACCGGCTCGCGGTGGCGTGCGCCATGGCGGGGGTCGGCGCGTATGCGCTCGTGGCGTGCCGGACCGGTCTGCTGGTCGAGTGGGTGCTCAATCGCCTCCTCGTGCGCACGGAAACCTCTCCGCGGGAGTGACGCCGTCGTGTAGCGAGGAATCGGTGGCGCTACTCCAGCCGCACCGCGTTGTTCCGAAGGCTAATCTCCTCGAGAACCGAGGCGGGATCGATCCGGACGGTGTAGCCGGCGGGGGCGAGCCCCGGCGGGAGCGGCAGCGTCACCGTGGCGGTCTTCGGATGGAGATCGATCGGCGCGGGTAGCGGGGGCGTGGTTGCGGTGGCGACCGTGCGGCCGGCGGGATCGAGCAGCGCGACCGTGGTGGGGGGAGCGGCGACCGCGCCGAGGCTGTGCACGGTCACCTGGAGCGTGTCGGCCGCGCGGACGATGTCCTGCGGGTCGAGGCCGAGGTCCGGACGGGCCCAGTAGGGCGTGCCCGGTGTGGCGAGACGCAACGTGAGCACCGCGGTCGCGTGAGGCGGCAGCGCGAGGTCGAGGGACTGCGCCCGGCCGAACGGCGCGGTGCGCTCCGCCAGGTCGCGGTCGGCGCGGTCGTCGCCATCGGTATCCACGCCTTGGGTTGCGGTCCACGTTCCCGGGGCCACGGCCCAGCCGGTGAGCTCGGCCCGGACCGGTGCGGCGGAGAGGTTGTGGGCGAGGATGGTGAGCTCGGTCGCGGTGGCGCGGGGGACGAGGATCGCGACATCGGCGGCGCGGGCCGGCGCGGCGAAGCGCCAGCTCACGGCGTGGCCGGGGAACGGCGCGTTGCGCAGCAGCGCGATGCCGCCGAGCCGGGCGCGCTGGATCTCCGCCAGCGGCACGGCGGGACGGTCGATCCAGAGGCTGCCCTCGGTGTTGATGAACTCGTTGAGCGCGCAGTACTCCAGCTGCGCGGCGTAGAGCTCCTCGAGGCGGGTCTTGTCACCGGTGAGCTGCCACGCGAAGTGCGGGTCGGGCCGCGGCGGGCGTTTGGCCGTGGGGGCTCCGTTGGCGCTGCCGCGACGGTCGATGCGGCGAAAGTTCACCGGGCGGCCGCGTTCGCCGGCGAGCAGGCGTGGGCCCCATTCGACGCGGAGGTCGAGCAGGTCGAGGGCGTTGGCGTTGAGCTCGGTCACGCCGGTCACGCCGAGGTCGAAGACTGGCGCGAGGTAGCGGCGGTCGCCGGTCCATTGCCACGCGTTCCAGAATAGCGGCCACGGGAGCCAGTTGCGGGTGGCGTCGGCCTCGGCGTCGGTTTCGAAATGGATCGCCGCGGGCAGATGGAACTCGCCGGCGGCGTCGCGACGGCGGTGGGCGAGCAGGCCGTCGGCCGTCTCCTGCACGAGGCGTCGCGCCTCGGGCGAGCCGTTGTAGTCGGCCAGCAACGCCGGAATCTGGAACTGCAAATAGCCGTAGGGCCGCGCCCAGCCCCACACCCCTTCGGTCGCGAGCGTCGAACCGCTGAAATAGGAGGAGCGCAGGTGGCGGTGGCCGGCCGCGTTGACGCCTGTGAGGGTGAAGAGCGCGCGGGTGGTCTCCATCGCCCGTTCCAGTTGGCGGGGGCTGCCGTGCGCGAGGATGAGATTCTGCCCGAGGCAGTTGAGTCCTTCCTCGTAGCTGTGGAGCTCGTCGGTCTGGATCGCGCAGAGCCCGCGGTCGAACATCCCGTTGGCGTACGCCGCCTCGAGCAGGCGTGCGACGGAGTCCGCGAGTTTCTCGGGCGCGCAGCCCATGAGGGCGAGGCCGGGCCAGCAGTTGGTGAGGTCGGTGTCGTCGGAGATCCCGCCGCCGAGGTCGCCGAAGGCGGACTGACGGTGATCGACGTACCAATCGGCGAAATACTGGAGACGCTTGAGCAGCTCGGTCTGGCGGAAGGCCCAGAGCGGGGTTCCCGCCGGCGCCCTGGGCTGCGTGAAGGGCGGCCGCGGCGTGTCGAGCCCGAGCGCGGCGGCGTAGCAGAGGCCGTGGAAGTGCGCGGGCTCGACGCGCAGCAGGTCGCGGAGGTCGCCGACGAGGCGCCGGTAGAGCGCGTACTTGGGCGAGCGCGGACGCTCCTCGACCCACATCGCGAAGGCGTCGCGGACCTGGGCGAAGCGATCGGCGGTGTGCTCGGCGCGGCCCGCGGTCGCGGCCTTGAAGACCAACCGGATCCCGGGCGCGAGCGCGGAGGGATCGAGCGGTGCCGAGGCGGCGAGCGTGAGGTACAGCGGCGCCCCTGGGGGCAGCAACCGGTCGCGCAGGTCGAGCCAGAGTGTGTGCGCCCGGTCCGGAGCGACGGTGCAGCTGAAGTCGGCGAGATCGCGCGCGGGCCAGAGCGGATCCTTCACGCGGATGGTGAGCGCGACCGGGGCCGATGTGCCGAACGTTGGCAGATCGAGCGCGATGCCGTCGAGCGCGCCGTCGATCTGTGCGAGGTTGTAGGCGGGGTCCTCGGCGACCGGCGGGATGGCGACGTGGAGGAACGGCAGTCCGCCGAGCGTCGGCCCGGGGCCGGGCGGCACGGGGCTGTTCGCCGGGACCGCCGTCACCAGGGCGCGTTCACCGGCCGGGTGGCGGCCGGCGATGAAATCGCGCAACGGCTTCGTGGCCGGATCGGCGGGGGCGGCGAACGCGATGCGGTAGGCGAGCGAGGGGCGGCCGGCTGGCTCGGTCCCCGGGGCGACATGGTACGCGGCGAACTCCGCGAGGGGCGTCTCTGGCTCCGCGTTTTCGAAGCGCAGCGCGCCGCCGACCAGCGGTGCGCCGAGCCGGTGGACGGTCTTCTCGGCGCCGGAGTTGCGCTCAAGGAGGGTGGGGCCGGCGGACCGCGAGCCCCCGGGCGTCACCGCCCCCACACCGGCGGCGGCGGTCCGGACGCAAGGTCCGACCCTACCGCAAGCGTCGGGCGCGGGTGCCGCGGGGAGGTGGCGCAGCGTGCCGGCGGCTGGGCCGGTGATCTCGAGATGGTTTACCGGCTCGGCGGGCAGGGTGAATGTCACGGCGCGGCCGGACTCCACGTAGCAATCCCAGTCGGGCAGCACGAAGTAGTCGGTGCGGCCGGGGAGCCGCGAGCGGTTGTAGACGCCGGGCCAGGTGGTCTCGCGGATGCCGTCGCAGGCCTTCCACCACCACCGGCCGAGGTCGTGGGCGTCGTGGATCTCGACCTTGCGCACGACGGTGGCGGGGGCGGGCAGCGACGGCGGCAAGAGCGGCGGACGCGTCGAGGTTGGAAGTTGAGGACGAAGGGCGGCGGTCGCGGTGGCGGGGGACGCCGGCAGGGGCGACGGCGCGGCGGGCGCGTGGCCGGCGAGAGCGGCGACGGCGGCGGCATCGAGCATGCGGTCATGGAGGCGGAGCTCGTCGAGGTCGCCGCCGCGGATGAAGTTGTAGTCGCTCTGGACGTTGTGCGGACTGATCAGGCGCGAGTGTGGGCCGAACTGGTCGAGCCCGGCATCGAGGTTCGCGGCCTGATCCGTGGCGGCGACGAGGCGCCCGTCGACATAGAGGCGCACGCCGACGTCCTCGTCCCAGGCGAAGGCCAGGTGCGTCCATGCCTCGGGCGCGGGCCGCGGCGCGATAGTGGTGGAAACACGGATGCGGGCGAGACCGGTGTCGGTGACGAAGGCGTCGAAGCCTCGGCCGTTGTAGTCGAGCCGGAGGAAGACCATGTCCCAGCTCGAGTGGTCGGCGAAAGCGATCCGGAAGAGCGGGAACGCCGTGGGGCCGAGCGGGGTGCGGGCGCGCCAGAAAAACGACACGGTGCCGCGCCGGGCGTACACGTGGCCCGGCGCGCGCCACGCCAGGCGCTGGGTGTCGTGGCAGCGCAGAGCGCGGCCGCGCGCGCCATCGGGAATCACGTCGACCTCGTCGACGAAGGTCGGCTCGGGCGCGCCGGCGGCGGAGTAGTCGGCGGTGGTGCCGTGGTCGGCGGAGAGGTGGAAGAGCAGACCGGGCTCGACGGACCGCGCCTGCAGGCCGAACGGAGCGCCGAGCGCGGCGGCGAGTGTGGTGGCGACGAGGGCGCGGGAGGCGGAAGGGCGGAGTGACAACATGGGCCGGAGGGGGGCGGCGCAGGGCAGTGGGCGGTGGATGGGCGGGATCCGAACACTGAACACTGAACACTGAACATTGAACCCTGAATCCTGAACGGCGCAGGAGGCGGCGGAAGCGAGAGAACGAGGAGAAGGCAGCGCTCGGCGGATCGGAAGCGAAACGCTTCCGCTACCCGAAACCCAAAACTTCCCGTCTGGTGTCCCGAACTCCGAACCCTGAACTCTGAACCGGCGCCGGGGCAGGAGTCAGGGGGACGGGCTAGAAACCCGGGAAGGGTTTGGCGCGCTGGCAGATCTGCAGGGCGACGCCCCACGGGTCGCGCAGCATCACGAGCACGGAGCCGTCGGCGAGGGTTTCCTCGGTGAGCAGCGTGGCGCCGGCGGCGACGAGATGGGCGCGGAGCGCCTTGGCGTCGGGGCTGAAGACGGCGAAGTGGAACGTGAGCGGCGCCTGCTCAGCGTAGTCGGGAATCGGAGCCGACGGGTTGCGGTAGATCTCGAAGAAGACGCGGCCGGTGTCGTCGCCCAGGAAGTGGGCGAGGGAGCCGGTGTCGTTGGCGCGGAGGATCTTGAACTCGAGGTGCTCGGCGTACCAGAGCGCCATCTCGCGCGGGGCGGGGACGTTGAGGGCGAAGTGTTCGAATTTCATGGGGTGGTCAGGTTTGCGGATGGGTGGTGGGTTGATGGAGACGAGATTACGATTTCGCCAGCAGGCGGCGAAGGTGGGCGTCGATTTCGTCGACGATGTGGCGCTGCTGCGGGGTGAGCTCGCGCCGCGTGCAGAGTTCGTCGAGCAGGCGTTTGGCGTCGGCGGCCCTGCCCGCCTCCTCGGCGGCATGCACACCGGCCAACTCCTGGAAGAAGCGGGCGTTCTCGCGTTCCCGCTCCAGTGCGGTGCGTTCGAACCCTTCGGGACACTCGGCGATCCAGCGGTCGTATTCGGCGATCGCCTCCTCGAAGCGGGCGTTGCGGAGATGTCCCTCGACGAGGGCCCGCCGCTCCCGGCGCGCTTCCTGGTCGGACCGGTTGCGGATGTTTTCGAGCAGTTTGCCGGCCTGGGCGCGGTCGCGGGGCGAGAGGTTGGGTTGGGCGAGGAGATTCTCGAGCTGGCCGGCGGCTTCGCTCGCGCGCCCCTCCTGCGCGGCAGCGTGGGCGTCGGCGATGGCGGCGCCGAAACGCAGGGCGGCCTGCCGGTTTTCGTAGTTCTTGCGGACTGGGAGGGGAAGCGGGAGCGCGAGGAGTTTGTCGTATTCGGCGAGGGCCTCGCCGAAACGGCGTTCCTTGGCGAGGGCCTCGATGCTCTTCTCCAGCGGTTCGGCCTGCCAGCGCACGCGCAGGCGTTCGGCCTCGGTCCGTTGCTCCTGGTTGAGCAGTTCGGGACGGGCGAGGGCGAGGCCGATGAAGCGATCGGCCTCGGCGGGGTTGTTGCCCTTGTGGAGAACCGCCGCGAGGCCGACCAGCAGCCACGGCTCGTCGGGGAAGATGCGGTAACCGGCGCCGAGGACTTTGGCATCGTCGGCGGTGACGGCGGGCAACAGCGGGGCGAGACCCGCGATCGAGAGGTAGGCGTGGCGGAGCTTGGGTTGGAGCGCGACCGCCTGGACGTAGTGGCCGACGATGGTGCGGGCCGCGGTGTCGAGCGTGCCGCGGTCGGCCTGGCGGCGCCAGAGCTCCTGGGCGACGGTGAGGTGCATCCAGGCGTCGCGGCTGCCGAGCGCGAGGGCCTTCTCGGCGGCGGCGACGGCGGCGGGTTTGTTGTCCGACTCGAGTTCGAGGCGCGTGAGCAGCTCGTGGGCGGCGAGATCCTCCGGTGCGATGGCTCGGGCGCGGTCGAGGTGTTGGCGGGCGAGTTCGCGGCGCTGGGTGCCGATGGCGAGTCGGGCGAGGGCGGTCTCGACGGCGAGTGGGGGGGCCGGGGTGAAGGCGGCGGTGATCTTGGCCTCGGCGGGGAAGGGCAGCTTCTCGAAGGTGAAACGGCCGTTGCGCACATAGCGCTCGAGCTCGTCCTGCACCGCTTCGAGCTCCTGGCCGAAGGCGGTGCGGAATGCCGCGAGCTGGTCGGCGCCGCGTACGCGCTCCCGGTAGAAACGATTGAGGATCTCGTGGCCCTTGGCGGGATTCTCGAAGAGCAGTTTGTGCGCGAAAATCCAGGACTGAGCGTAGAAGAGGTGGTTGCGTTTGCTGTCGGTGTAGAGGCGGTCGCCGCCCGAGGTCAGCATGAGCTGGAACAACGACACCCACTGCTCGCCGCGCAGGGTCGGAAGGTGGTACGGGATCGGCTCGCCGAGCAGCCCGTGGTCCTTCTTCGCCTTGAAGGTCGAGAACGCCTCGGCGAAACCCTCGTTGAGCCAGAGCGGCATCTCGGTGCGGGTTGCGGAGACGTGCCAATGGGTGGCCTCGTGCAGCACGGTGTGGCGGGTGGACTCGTCCGAGAAGCCGTTGGCCAGGCCGATGGCGCCCCACGTGTCGCGGGAGGCGAAGACGCCGGCAATCTCGCGCTTCTTGCCCCGGTCGTCGCGGGGGCAGTAGGGGCCGAACTGCCCCTGGTCGGCGAAGAGCACCACGGTCAGCGGCGGGAGAAAGGCCTCGTCGACGAGGATCTTGGTGCGCAACGCGGCGGTGAACTGCTCGAACTCGGTCGCCCACGCTCGCGTCTCGCGTTCGCCGAGTTGGGAGACGATCAGGCAGTGCGGGGCCTGCAGGGTGTGCCACTTCGGGGCGGCGGGGGCGATCAGCGCCCACAGCGGCGCGGCGAGGCAAAGCAGGACGAATCGGAACGAGAGACGGGGCATGGCGCGAGGGTTCGGGGTGCGCGGGGGGACGGCGATTGTCGGGGTCACACGCGGCGTGGCGAAACAAAACGCCGCGGCCCGTCCGGCGCGCCCGCCGCCCGCGCCGGCGCCGCTGGGGTGTCGGCCGGGTTGCGTGGCCAGGCCGGCCTGCTATCCTCCGCGCGCCATGTTCGCCGCCGTTCTCGAAGACCAAACCTTGATGCGCGACTACCTCGGGCGCCTGCTCGAGCGGGAGCTGGGGGCGACGCGCGTGATCGGCATCGGCTCGTTCGCGGAGCTGCGCCGGCGCGAGGCCGAACTGAAGGAGGCGCGGCTGGTGTTGTTCGACCTCGACCTGGGCGACGGTTCCACCGTCGAGTGGGCGATCGGCTGGGCCGCGCGCACCCCGACCTGCCGGATGGTCGCGCTGAGCTCGGTGATGGGCGCGTTCCCCTTCAAACAGTTGCAGGTCGCGGGCATCAGCCTGGTCCACAAAAACGACACGCAGACCGAGCTGGTGAACGCCATCCGCTTGGTGCTGGGCGGCGGGAGCGTGGTCTCGCGGCAGGTGCAGGAGCTGCTGGCGCTGTGCGGCCGCGATCCGCTCGCGCCGACGAAGCTGCTCGGCCCGAAGGAGCAACGGGTATTGGCATTGCTGGGGCAACGGCTGCGCAACGACGAGATCGCCGAGGTGCTCGGCTGCTCGGTGGCGACGGTCGCCGATCACCGCAAGCACATCATGACGAAGCTCGACTGCCACCACATCGAGCAGCTGATCGACTACGCGATCCGCCACGGCATCGTGCACGCCGCGAACCCGGCCGCGCCGGCGGCCGATGGCCGTTCGCCGGTGTCCGATCGCCGGTGACGGGGGCCCGGGCGCCGGAAGCCTGGGCGGCTTGCGCGGCGCGGGAAGCCTCCCCGTTCGCTCCGCGGGAACGCTCCGACTACCGCCCCAGCGCCACGATGCCGAGTTGGAGGGCCCGCACGGCGGCGGCGGTGCGGTCCTGCACGTCGAGTTTGGCGAAGAGCGTCTTGAGGTGGCTTTTCACGGTGTCCTCGGCGAGCGCGAGGGTGGCGGCGATCTCCTTGTTGCTGCGGCCCTTCACGATCAGCTGCAGCACCTCGCGTTCGCGGGTGGTGAGCTCGGGCCGGCGCCGGCGCGCGGCCAGCCGGGCCGCGATCGCGTGCGGCAACGCCTTCTCGCCGGCCCGCACCGCGCGGATCGTGCCGACGATCTCGGCCTTCGTCATGTCCTTCATCAGGTACGACCGCGCGCCGGATTGGATCGCGCGGTGGATGTCCTCGTCGGAGTCGTAGGTCGTCACCACGATCACCCGCGCCGCGGGATCGAGCCGGCGGATGGCGAGGATCGCCTCCACTCCACCCAGCCCGGGCAGTCGCAGATCCATCAGCACGACGTCGGGCCGCTCCTGCGCGTAGAGCTCGACGGCGCGCCGCCCGTCGCCGCATTCGGCGACCACCCGCAGGTCGTTCTCGTCGGACAACAAGGCTACCAGGCCGGCCCGGAAGGCTGGGTGGTCGTCGACAATGAGCAGGCGGATGGCGGAGGCGGTCATGGCGCAGAAATGTTGGAAAAACGGGGACGAGTCAGCCCGCGGCCAGCGGCGCCACGACCCGCACCCGGGTGCCACGGCCCGGCGCCGAGACCAGCTCAAGGCGCGCGCCGATCTGCGCGGCGCGTTCGCGCAGGCCGACCAGCCCGAAGTGCCCGGCGGCGGCGAGGACGCTCTCCGGATCGAAGCCGCACCCGTCGTCGTCGACCATGAGCTCCACTTGGCGCGGGGCGAATTCCAGCCGCACCGCGAGGTGGCGCGGCCGGCCGTGCGTGAGTGCGTTGGCGATCGCCTCCTGACCGATGCGCAGCAGCTCGTTTTCGACCACCGTGGCGAGCGGCACGGGCGTGCCCGAAATCTGGAAACTCGTCTCGACCGGCCGGCCCTCGGCGAGCAGGCGCAGGAGCGACTCGAGCGCCCCGGCGAGGCCCTGCGTCTCCAGCGCCTGGGAACGCATCTTCCAGATCGAGGCGCGGGCTTCGGCAAGGGTCTCGCGCACGAGCGAGTGGGCGACGTCCACCTGGGTCGCGGCGGCGTCGCGGGTTGCGGCGTTCTTCGCGAGTTCGAGGCGCATCGAGACGGCCGCCAGGCCCTGCGCGAGGGTGTCGTGGATCTCGCGAGCCACGCGGCTGCGCTCGGCGAGGATGGCCGCGAACTCGGCCTCGGCGCGCTCCCGCTGGCGCGCCTGTTCGCGCCACCGGCGCCGGGCGACCCAGGCGCCGGCGGCGATCAGGATCGCCAGTGTGCCGGTGGCGAAGCCGAGCGCCCAGAGCACGCGTTGGCGGGTCCACCACGGCGGCGGCTGGATCACCCGTAGGTCCGCAGCGGAGCGCAGTTGCAGCTCGAACGAGCGCGGTTCCCACGTGCCGCTGGCGCGGCCGGGCTCGTCGATCGGCACGGTGCACAGGCCGGTCGCGCGCACGACGGCGCCGGGCTGCCAGCCGGCCGGCGCCGGGGCGTCGCCGGGCAGCGCGAGGGAAGCGGAAACGAGCGTTCCAGCCCAGTCGAGCACGAGGCCGACACCGTCCGCGGTGCGGCGCAGTTCCACGAGGCGCGCCGGGAGGACGACGAGATCGGAGTCGTGGACGACCGCCGCGCGGAGGTCCGCGGGTTCGAACCGCGCGGGCGGCTCGGGGCCGGCGGCGAGCCGGCGAAACTCCGCCTCGTCGAGCCGCGGCGTGTAGGCGCCAGGTACCGGGAAGCCAACGACGCTCACGCGCTCGCCGGGGCGCAGGGCCTCGGGTTGGCGGGTGGCCACGCGCAGGCCGCGCCCGCCGTCGCGGAGCCAGAGCGTTTCGCCCCGCACGTGGTGGAGCACCGCGCCGCGCACGTGGACCCGGTGGCCGAACCGCCCGCCGCGTTCGAACTGCAGCAGGCTGGCGACCGGTCGGGCGGGGGCCGCGAACGGGTCGGTGGGCGCCGGGTTCTCGATCGCGATCGGTACGCCCGCCGGCACGAAGAGCAGCACGCTCACGGACTGGCGGTTCAGGTTGTGCTGGTTGAAGACGAGCGCGTCGACCGCCACCGCGGCGTCGACCAAGGTGGCCGGCGCGAGCTCGTCGTTGGCGTGCACGCTGAAGAGCTGGCCGCCGCTGGCGAGGATCAGGCGCGTGCGCCCGGCCCAGACTGAGGAAGGCTCGCAGCGGCGCACGATGCCGCGCAGCCGTATCCACTCGGCGTCGCAGCGGCCGGCGAGCAGTTCGTCGGCGGTGATCGGCCGCGGCGGCGGCGGCTCGCCGGGGCCGAGACGTCGCCCTGCGGTCATGATCACCGAGGGGGTGAAACCGCCGGCATTGCTCACGCCCTCGATCTCGATCGTGTCGCCGCGGGTGAACGTGCCGCCTGTGCGCGCGGTCTCGTCGCGCACGTAGATGGAGTCGCGGCCGTCCCAGAGCACAAAACCCTTGCCGATCGGCGGTGCTTCACCGACCACCACGCCACGCAGTCGCACCGGAACCGCGCGGGCCGCCTCGGCCTCGGGCAGGTCGAGCACCTGCACCACGTGGGTCAGCACCGCCGCGAAGTCGGGCGTGCGTTCGCCGGTCGCGGCCCGGCCCGCGCCGGCGACGAGGCCGCAGGCGAGGCAGGTTAGCGTGAACAGGCGGGGCGACATGGGCGGTCCCGCCGGCGCGGCGGGAGTTCGCCGAGCAAGCCGCGCCGCCCGCGAAACGGCAACGCCCAACGATTCACCCGGGTGGGTGATGCGGCGGCGCGCGAAAACGGTATGCTGCCGGGGAGCCCTAGCGCCGTCCCTCCCCAGCCCCGATCCATGAAGCACCGCCATCTTCTCCTCGTTCTCACCCTATTGGCCCTTGGGATTGCCGCGGCCACCGCCGCTGTCGACCAGGGGTCCGCCGCCACCCGCGAGCGCCTCTCCATCAACGACGGTTGGCGCTTCCAGAAGGGCGATCCGTCGGGTCTCGCCACCCCGCTGCTCTACGACGTGCGGCCCGAGCTGAAGGACCCGAAGGAAAACCAGGTCGCCGACGCCCGCCCCGAGGAGGCCGAGCGGCTCGCCGCCGCCGGGCGCGCGGTGCTTAAACCCTGGATTCTCCCCACCGGCAACGCCTTCCTGGCCGATCCCGCCAAGCACCACGTGCGCCCCGCGGAGGAGCCGCGCCACGACATCGCCTACGTCGCCGCCGTCTTCGACGACAGCGCGTGGCGCCAGGTCGATCTGCCCCACGACTGGGCGATCGAGGGACCGTTCCTCGAGGAGGGTGACGTCGGCGGCATGGGCCGCCTGCCCAGCTGGGGCATCGGCTGGTACCGCAAGAAACTCGCGATCCCGGCCGCCGACGCCGGCCGGCGCATCGTCCTCGAGGTCGACGGCGCCATGTCCTACGCGATGGTCTGGCTCAACGGCCGCCTCGTCGGCGGCTGGCCCTTCGGCTACAGCTCCTGGCAGCTCGACCTTACGCCGTATGTGAACTTCGGTGGCGAGAACCAGCTCGCCATCCGCCTCGACAACCCGCCCGCCTCCTCGCGTTGGTATCCGGGCGGCGGCCTCTACCGCAACGTCTGGCTCACCAAGACCGCGCCCGTGCACGTCGGCCAGTGGGGCACCTTCGTGACCACGCGCGAGGTCTCGGCACAATCCGCTGTCGTCGACGTGGCCGTCACGGTGGCCAACACCACCGGGGCCGCGGTGGCCGCCGCGGTCGCGACCGAGGTCTTCGCACTCGACGACGCGGGCCGCCGGACGAGCGCGGCGGTGCTTCGCTTGGAAGGCGGAGCGACGTTGATTCCCGCCTCCGGCCACGCCCGGGTCGCCGCCTCCGCCACGCTCGCCAACCCCCGCCTCTGGGGCCCGCCGCCCACGCAGCGGCCGCATCGCTATGTGGCCGTGACGACCGTCGCGCAGGAAGGCAAGGTCGTCGACGTCGTTGAAACGCGTTTCGGTATCCGCGACGTGAAGTTCGACCCCGCGCAGGGTGTGCTCGTCAACGGCGAGCGCATCCAGCTCAAGGGCGTCAATCAGCACCACGATCTCGGTGCGCTCGGCGCGGCGTTCAACGTGCGCGCGGCCGAGCGCCAGCTCGAGCTGCTCCGCGAGTTGGGCTGCAACGCCATCCGCATGAGCCACAACCCGCCCGCGCCCGAGTTGCTCGAACTCACCGATGCGCTGGGCTTCCTCGTCTACAACGAGTCGTTCGACTGCTGGGAGCGGAAGAAGACCCCGCTCGATTTCCACCTCATCTTCCCCGATTGGCACGAGCAGGACCTGCGCGCTCTCGTGCGCCGCGACCGTAACCACCCCTCGGTCATCCTCTGGAGCGTGGGCAACGAGGTTGGCGAGCAGTACACCGACGCCGCTGGCGCCGCCATTGCGCGCCGCCTCTGCGCGATCGTGCGCGAGGAGGACCCGACGCGGACCACGACCACCGCGATGAACTACGCCAAGCCCCACATGCCCCTGCCGGCCGAGGTCGACGTGATCAGCCTCAACTACCAGGGCGAGGGCATCCGCCAGGACCCGATGTTCGAGGGCACCGAGCGCATCCGCACCGCGCCGCAGTACGACGCCTTCCGCGCCCGCTTCCCCGACAAGGTCGTGCTCAGCAGCGAAACCGCCTCGGCCTTCAGCACCCGCGGCACCTACCTCTTCCCGGTGACTCCGAAGAACAGCGACATCGTGCGCGACGGCCGCGGCGGCGACGACCGCCTCCACGCCGTCTCCGCGTACGAGCTGAACGCCGTCGATTTCGGCTCCTCCGCCGAGAAGGTCTTCGGCCAGATCGCGCGGCATCCGTTCGTGGCCGGCGAGTTCGTCTGGACCGGCTGGGACCACCTCGGCGAGCCCACGCCCTACTACACGTCGCGCAGCTCGTATTGCGGCATCATCGACATGGCGGGCTTCAAGAAAGACCGGTTCTACCTCTACCAGTCGCACTGGCGCCCCGAGCTGCCGCTGGCGCACATTCTCCCGCATTGGAACTGGCCGGAGCGCGTGGGACAGATCACGCCGGTGCACGTCTTCACCTCCGGCGACGAGGCCGAGCTCTTCCTCAACGGCCGCTCGCTCGGCCGGAAGAAGAAGGGCCAGTACGAATACCGCCTGCGCTGGGATGAGGTCGTCTACGAGCCCGGCACGCTCGAGGTCGTCGCCTACAAGAACGGCCAACGCTGGGCCAACGACACGCGGAAGACCACGCGATCCCCGGTCGCGCTCGTGGCGTCCGCCGATCGCGGCGAGATCCGCGCCGACGGCCGCGACCTCGTCTTTGTGACGGTGCGCGTCGTCGACCCCGAGGGGCTGACGGTCCCGCGCGCACACCACCCGCTGCAGTTCGCCGTCGAGGGAGCCGGCGAGTTCGTCGCCGCCGACAACGGCGATCCGACCAGCTTCGAGCCGTTCCAGCGGCCGCAGCGCCGGGCGTTCAACGGGCTATGTCTGGTGATCGTCCGCGCGAAGCCCGGCCAGACCGGCCCGATCACGATCACCGCGAGCGCCGAGGGGCTGAAGCCGGCGACGGTGGAGGTCGCCGCGCGGAGCGAGGTTCCCTGACCGCCACCACGGATCGGAAGCGAACCGTTTCCGCGACCGCTGACACTCGAAACCCCGAGTCCTGAACCCCGATTGGCGATGGCGCAGTCGAGATCGGGGGAGGACGGATGACGGGGGGCGGATCGAAACGGTCCGCCGGCGAGCGGCGACCCTACTCGAAACCCGAAACGCTGAACCGGCTCACGCTTCGCGCGGGCGGTGCAGATCGGGCAGGAACGCGGCGACGAGGCCGATCAGGGGCAGGAAGGCGCACACCTGATAGACCGTCGCGATGCCGGCGTGGTCGGCGAGCCGGCCGAGCAGCGCGGCACCGATCGCGGCGATGCCGAACGCGAAACCGAAGAACAGCCCGGCCACGAGCCCGACCTTGCCGGGCAGCAGCTCCTGTCCGTAGACGAGGATCGCGGGGAACGCGGAGGCGAGGATCGCGCCGATCGGGATTGTGAGTACGACGGTCCAGAAGGCGTTGGCGTGCGGCAGGGCGAGCGTGAACGGGGCGACGCCGAGGATGGAGAACCAGATCACGCGTTTGCGGCCGAACCGGTCGCCCAGCGGTCCGCCGAGGATCGTGCCCGCCGCCACGGCAAAGAGGAACACGAAGAGCCGCAACTGTGCTTCGCGCACCGAGAGCCCGAACTTCTCGATGAGGAAGAACGTGTAGTAGCTGCCGAGGCTCGCGAGGTAGAAGTGCTTCGAGAAGATCAGGGTGCCGAGCAGGGCGAGTGTCGTGAATACTTGGCGTCGCGGCAGCAGCGAGACCGCGGCGGGCGCGGGCGCCTTGCGGCGCAGTTCGAGGTGGTCTCGGTACCAGCGGCCGAGCCGCGAGAGCACGAAGATGCCGAGCAGCGCCAACGGGATGAACCAGAGCACCCCGTGTTGCGCAGCCGGCGGCACGATGACGGCCGCGGCGAGCAGCGGCCCGAGCGCCGTGCCGAAGTTGCCGCCCACCTGAAAGAGCGACTGCGCGAAGCCGTGGCGTCCGCCCGAGGCGAGGCGGGCGAGCCGCGACGCCTCCGGATGGAACACCGAGGAGCCGGTCCCCACGCACGCCGCCGCCACGAGCAGGAGCGGAAACGATGGGGCGTAGGCGAGCAGCGCGAGGCCGACGAGGCTGGCGGTCATGCCGACCGCGAGGGAGAAGGGGCGGGGCGTGCGGTCGGTCGCGAAGCCGACGGCCGGTTGCAGGATCGAGGCGGTCGCCTGGAAGGCGAGGGTGATGAGGCCGACTTGCGTGAAGTTGAGCGCGTGGGATTCCTTGAGGAGCGGGTAGATCGCCGGCAGCACGGCCTGGATCATGTCGTTGAGCAGGTGCGAGAGGCTCAACGCGAGCAGGACCGGGAGAACGGCTTCGCCGGTGCTGCTGAAGGAGGCGGGAGGTGCGGTGACGGGCTGACGATTCACGCTGGTTGTTACGGTCCGCGCCGGGCTGGTTTCAACCGGCAAACCGAGGAGCGCTGTCGGCCGCTGGCGCGGCGGCGCAGGAGCGGGTGTGGGTTGAGAGTTCAGGGTTCAGCGTTCAGGGCCCGGAGTTTCGGGTTTTCGGTTTCGTGTTTCGGGTAGCGGAACGTTCTACGTTCCGAGTAGCGGAAGCGCTTCGCTTCCGATCCGTGGTCGCCGTCTCCGCCGTAGCTGGCATGCCGGGAGAATCTCCCGTTGCTCCTGACCTACGGGACGGAGTGGACGCGAACGCGATAGAACGCGCGTTGTCCGGAGGGTGCGGACGGAAGCGGGCGGGTGATCGGGGATCCGGTTCCCGGGAGGGCGGTGTCGATGGTGGTCCATGGGCCGGCGTTGAGGTCGCCGGTGGATTCGATGTCGTAGAGCCGCTCGGGCCGACTGGTGAAGGTGATGGTGTGCGTGGCGCCGGAAAGCTCGTAGGCGGTGATGCGAAAGCCGCTGGCCGGGTCGGCGGGGTCGGTGTCGGCGAGGTATTCGGCGGTGTTGGCGGCGCCATCGCCGTCGTCGTCGCGGGGGCCGTCGGCCGCGTCCGCCGGAACGAGCCCGTGGGCGCGTTCCCAGGTGTCCGGCATTCCGTCTGCGTCGCTGTCGAGCGGCTGGAACGTGAACGAGCGGAGGACGACCTCCACCGGCTGGAGGTCGCTCGGCCCCGACGCCTTGCAGAGCCAGAGGTTGAGGTGGATCGTTTCGTCGCGGCTCTCCGGCAGGTTGTGATCGCCGGTCTCGGTGACGGGATAACTCCAGGCAGCCGGGACAACGGCGGCATCGGCGAAGAAGTCGACGCCGGTCGGGCGCCAGAGGAAGCCGTGGGTGAGTTCACCCTCCGTGCTCGGGACGGTGATCCGCCTCAGGTGTCCTTCCAGTGAGTAGGGTTGGACGACAAACTGGGCGTTGGTGGAATCTTCGGGGTCACCCCAGCGGGCCCACTCGATGTCGATCTCCCGGTAGTTCGGGTCGGCCTGGCCGTTGGCCCAGGTGAAGAGGCCGAGGACGGCGTTGGGATCGAGCGTGTCGCAAGCGGTGACGGTGCGGAAGGTGTAGCGACCGTAACCGAGGGTTTGATAGAGCCCGACCTCGGCGCAGGTCCACGAGGTGCCCGAACGCGTGATGCGGAGGTGGAGAAGGCCGTCCGAATCGACCGATACGTTCTCGGTCGAAGGCGAGAAGAGGTTGTCGCCCGGGCCCTGGCGTTCGCCTGCGGAGTCCCGCACCCACCAGTCGTGACCGGACCAACGGAAGCTGTGGCGGGAGGGGTCGAGGCGGACGGTGAGCGTGGCGGCGAGGGCAGCCTGCGTGATCGAGTCGGGCAACCACGTGTTCCCATCGACGGACGGCGGGACGAAGTCCTTCGGGACGACGAACGCGGCGATCTGAGTGGCGCGAGCATCGTTGGTGGCGGAGGCGATGGTCGCGGTCCAAGTTCCGTCGTTCGCCACGGCCGTGAGCGGTTTCGCGGCGGAAGGCTTCGGGTACCATCCACCATCGACCTCGATGAAGAGCGCGATCTTCACTGCGGTCGGGTCGAGTCCCTGGATGCGACCGACGAGCGTCCGGTCTGCATTCTGCCTGACGGCCGGAACGTGGGTGAAAACGACGCTGGTCGCCGCTGCCGGACAGCGGTCGACGAGGGAGAGCGCGAGGACGGCGACCAGCAGAGTAACGAACGGCGGTCGTGTTTTCGATCGGAGCACAGGTCGGATGATCGCCGTCGAGGAGTCGGGAGCGCAAGACCGGCGGCGCGGTGAGCTGCGCGTACCGCGGGTGCGTGGGAACATGCGTGCGCTTGTGGCAGCGCCGCTCACGGCGCCACTGCGGGGCAAATGCATCCGGGGGCCCGTGCCAGTGGGGCGCTCTGGGTCACGAGAGGAAGCGGTGGAGGGTGGTGGTGATCGAGAACTTGAAGTCGAAAGTTGAGGGAGAAGTGCAGGAGCATTTCGGGATGGTGGGCTAAGTCGTCGTCAGCCAGTCGCGGGTTGAGAAGACGAGCGTCGAGAGCCGGAGTGCCCAGCGAGACTCCGAGCAAACCAGCGCACTGGATCAGCTCACCGACCGTTTGGCCGTTGTCCCTCGACGCTCGTCCCTCGTCTGCATGGACACGGCTATGGGGAGATCGAGATGCGGAGGCGGAGGAAGCGGCGCGTGGTGGAGCCCAGCGCCACGGTGTCCTGCGCGGTGATCGAGCCGGAGCCGGCGGTGTAGGTGCGGCCGGGCACGGCGGCCCAAGTGACGAGGTCCGGGCTGGACTCGAGCGTGTAGGTCAGGTCGGTGGCCTCTGTGCGGCGCGGGAAGGTGAGGGTGAGCACGGGGGCGTCGCCGGAGCCAGCGGTGTCCAGGAAGATCGGATTCGAGACCGCGCCGCGAGCGGGGAGGGCGAAGGCGTAGCGGCCGAGGTTGGTTAGGCCGGTGCTGTCGGGATCGGCGGCAGGGCCGGAGACGGCGTCGTTGGTGAGGTCGGGGAGGGTGAAGTTGGCCGCGCGCCACGCGGCGTAGGTGGCGGGCGGTGCTCCGGTGAACTCGTCGGCGCCCACGTCGAGTCCGGCTCCCTGCGGGCGGAGTTCTCCATCGAAGTCGTTGGTCACCGGAGCGGCGGAGTCGCCGACGCCGAGGCAAGGGCTGCTGGCGAGGAGATGCCCGGTGGAATCGACCAAAGGATCGCCAGTGGAGCTGCCGGTCTCGCCAATGTGGGCGGCCCATTGGTCGAAGCTGCCGGTGAAGCCGGCGCGTTGGTCGACGAAGGTGAGCGCACCCGAGGCACTGAACCAGCGATTGTTCCGGATGGTCGGCACACCGGTGAGCCCGGAGTGTCCGTCGGCGACGCGGATCTGTGCGGCGGGACGCTGGGTGGAGGCGGCGAGCACGACGATGTTGTTGACGAAGACCGGGGCGACGTTGGGTGGGAAGTAGCTCGTGGGGTTGCCGTAGATCGCGCCGGGGCAGAAGACGATGGCGGCGGTGTTCACGTTCGCGGCGTTCACGTTGATGAGCGTGTTGTTGTACGCCTTGGCCTCGTACGCGCCGTAGAAGCCGATGCCCATGCCGCCGGTGTCGCTGATGATGCAGTTGCGCACGATGCCGCGGAGGTTCTCGTAGCACTCCGGGTTCACGTCGGTGTCGAACCAGTCGAGATCGGTGTAGAATCCCAGGATGACGCCGGCGCTGCCGGTGTGGGCGAAGCGGGTGCGCTCGACGATGCAGTCCCGGGAGCCGCCCTTGAAGTAGAGCCCCTGCGTGGCCGTGTGGTGGATATAACAGTCTTGGATGAGAATCCGCGTGCCGTTGACGCAATCGATGCCGTCAGAGTTGGAGTTGTCGCGGATGCCGGTGTTGTAGATCTCGCAGCCGCGGATGGTGATGTCGCTGACGCCGGGGGTGATCTTGATGCCGTCGCGGCCGGTGTCGTGGATGCGGCAGTTCTCGACGGTGATGTTTCCCAGCTTGTAGCGCTGGGCGAACGGGATGGCGGCGTAGTCCCACTGGCCCTCGAACTTGAGCGCATAGTAGCCACCGCCGACGATCTCGATCCCCTCCAGGCGGCACCCGGAGGCGGGCGGGTTGAACTGCAGAACGTAGGCGACGGATTCTTCGGTGCCCCCGACCAGGCGAACAGGCTCAGCGACGGGGTCGTGCGCGCGGATCGTGAGATTCGCGATCCCGATTTTCAGCTGTTGCGTGGGGTAGTCGCCGCCGCGGTAGCGGATGACATCCCCCGGTTGGGCGTCGCTGCGCCACGTGACATTGTGGCCGTAGGGATCAAGGAGCCATTGGATGGTGCGAACGGGTTGGTCGATGGAGCCGCGGCCGATTGCATCGACGCCGTCGGTCGCGACGTACCAGTCGCGGGCGGGCATGGACGGGATGGCGAGCACGAGCAAAAAGCCGACGAGCAGGGGCAGGCGGCGGGGGGTCACTGTCACGAGGCACGTTGGGGATGTGGAACGTGTGTTCATGGAAAGAGCGGTTCCGGGCGGTCCGAGAGAGCGGATCTGGTGGCCAGGCCTCGCCGATGGCGACGGGGCAGTTCGAGAATGCGGCCCTGCCCCGCACGTGCAACGGCTTCGGGAAGAAACCTGATACGCGAGAAGCAGAATCACAGGACGTTAACGCGGGGCTCTGCGCGTGGCGCGGAGCCGAGGAAGAAGACCGTTTCGGGAGAGGCGGATTGCGCCGGCGGCCACGAGCGGTGAGCCGCCCGAACCGGAAGCGCATCTGCCGCTTCCCGGAGAACGCCGAGCCGAGAACGTCAGCGATGAACGTGAGACCGTTCCGCGCCGCCGCTGCCGCGGTCGCGCGATTGGCGGAACACGACTGGCGAGCCCTCGGCAGTGCGAACGAGAGACTCTACGGCGTGGTGATGCGGAGGCGGAGGAAGCGGCGAGCAGTGGTGCCAATGGCCACGGCGTCTTGCGCGGTGATCGGGCCGGAACCGGCGGTGTAGGTGCGGCCGGACACGGCGGTCCAGGTGACGAGGTCGGGGCTGCTTTCGAGGACGTAGGCCAGGTCGCTCGCTGTGGCACGGCGGGGGAAGGTGAGCGTGAGGACGCGCGCGTCGCCGGAGCCGGTGGTCCCGAGGAAGATCGGGTTGGGGACGGGGCCGCGGGTGGGGAGGGCGAAGGCGTAGCGGGCGAGGTTGGTGAGGCCGGCGGCGTCGGGATCGGCGAGCGGGCCGGAGATTGTGTCGTCGGTCAGATCGGCGCCGGTGAAGTTGGCGGTACGCCACGCGGCGTAGGTGGCGGGAAGCGCGGGGCCGAGGTACTCGACGGAGGCGATGGCGCCGGCAACGCGGATCGGGACCGCGGGGATGAGGAGCAGACCGTCGGCGTCGGCGGTGATCTGGCCGGAGGCCTCGACGGAGCCTGTGATGCTGCTGATGCGGTACGTGAAACGGTCGCCGGGATGGACGACGAGGCGCTGCAGGTTGCGCGGGGTGATGTCGACGGTGTAGGCGTCGTCCCAGCCGGCGGGGGCATTGCGGGCGCGCAGGAGGAAGATCGGCAGCGACCAGGAGGTGGTTGTCTCCTGGATGCTGAGCTCCTCCGCGGGGAACTCGGCGGTGCCCCAGACGACGTTGAGCATGTAGCCGCGGTAGCCGTCGGCGACGGTGCCCCGGTAGTCGTAGTCGCCGAAGCGCATGACGTCCTTCGCGGGCACGTTCGAGAAACCGGGACGGCTTTCGTCGGTGCGCATGAGCTGGATCATGGCGGAACCCTCAACCCCGCCCCACCCGTGGCCGTCGGGCGAGACGTGGTAGCTGAAGCAGTGGCGGGAGTTGCGGATGTAGGTCTCGAAATGGGCGCCCTGGGTGGCGAAGTCGATGGCGCCGTCGGTGGTGCCGTGGCCGCTGGAGATGAGCGGGAAATCGTCGGCGGTGTGGGCGGCGAGGAAGGCGGCGACATCGCGGAAGGCGTAGACGGGCGTGCCATCGTGGCGGAGATAGTAGTCGTACGCCGGATCGCCGAACGGGAGGAGGTGGACCGGGTTGGCGAGGGCGGGCGCACCGTAGTTGCCCTCGAAATCGTCGCCGTAGGTGGGCGACGTGGCGTAGTCGGTCATGCCCTGGTTGCAGTAGACGCTCGTGACGACCTTGGGGAAGGCGAGGGCGAAGCCGTAGGCGCCCGAGGCGCCCATGGAGTTGCCGTCGATGTGGAAGGAACGGGTGTCGAGAGAGTGGTGACGGCGGGTCCAGCGGAGGATCTGCATGATCCGATGCTGGAGGTAGTTCGCGACTGGACCGGAGCGCGCGACGCCGGCGGCGTGGGTGCCGTCGAAGGCGGCGGACTCGTGCATGCCGAAATACCAGGTGGGCAGGTAGGTGCCGTCGTGATGGACGTCGCCAACGCCGAAGGAACTGTAGTCGGCGGCGCCGATGGGCATGGTGCCGTGGCCGTCGAGGTGCATGGTCGGCGTGGCGCCGCCGGTGGTGAAGCGGTCGTTGGTGAGGTAGAAGGGCACCGCGTAGCCGAGGTAGCAGTCCTTGAAGAGCGCGTAGTCCATCCAGAGCGTGTAGCCCGTGTAGGCGACGCCGTCGGCGGTGTAGGAAACGTAAGGCACGGCGCCGATCGGCTGGGCGGTCTCCGCGATGGATCCGGTGGTGTTGGTTGGACCGAAGGAGGCGTCCTCGACGCCGCCGACCACGGTGGTGACGGCGTAGTAGTAGGTGCCCGCGGGCTCGTGGGGCGTGTGGACGAAGAGGCCGGTGCCCGCGGCGAGCTGCGGGCCGAGCGGCTGGATCACATGGCGGGCGATGATACGCGGTTGGATGCGCGGCTCGGTGCTGGTGAGCAGCGTGCCTTGGCGGGTGTACATCTCCTTGAAGCGCGCGGTGCCCTCGGGGAGTTCGGCGAGGAGCGTGGCGGCGGCGCGGTTGGCCGCGGTGATCGGCGCGGTGTGCCGGTAGATGCGGTACCGCTCGCCGGCGACGGCGGTGTTCTCCTGCCAGGTGAGGAAGGTCTGGCCCTCGCGGAAGAAGCCCGCGAGACCGGTTGTGGGCGCGGCGGGAGTGGTGACGCTGACGGCCGCGGTCTGCGCGGAGGTGTTGGGCACGGCATCGTAGGCGGCGACGGCGTAACGATAGGATGTGGCGGCGGTCAGACCGGTGTCGGAGTAGGATGCGGTGGCGCTGGTGCCGATCGACGCGAGGGTGCCGGCGCCGGTGGCGCGGTAGATCCGATAACCGGTGACGCCGACGTTGTCGGTGGAGGCGGTCCAGGTGAGCGAGACGGTGGTGGGGGTTGTCGCCGTGGCGGCGAGGCCGGTGGGGACGGTCGGTGCCTGGGTGTCGGGTGTGTTGGCGGGTTGTCCGTCCCAACCGGCCATGCGCGCGAGCATCCACCACATGGCCTTGGCGATCCGCACGGCGCCGACTTCGCCGAAGTGGTAGGCCGAGTACGGACTCACGCCGTTGTCGGTGTGGAACACCGGGAACGTGCGGGTGCGGCCGAGGTCGTCGGTCCAGGTGCCCGTGGCGGCCTGGCCGGCGTTGTTGTGCGAGAGGATGTCGGCGAAATCGAAGAGGATGCCGTTGTGCGCGCTAACCCAGGCGCGGATGCGGGCGTGCTTGAGCTCGCGGGCGTAGCCTTTCTCGTTCTGGTCGAAGTACTGGTAGTCGTCGGAGTTGTCGACCGGACCGGTGGTGAAGAACGGCTTGATCGCGAGGCCGGCGGTGGCGCAGTAGTCGACATAGGACTGGGTGGCCGCGAGGTAGGTGTCGAGGTTGACGGCGTTTCCGGTGATCGCCTGGTCCTCGGCGTCCAGTCCCCAGCAACGGTCGCCCTGCGGGCCAGACTCCGAGCGGCCGGACCAATGGACGCGGTACACGGGATCGATGGCGGAGGCGCGGTTGGGGGTGTAGGGAATCCAGGTCATGTCCCAACACCAGCCGAAGCCGATGGCGGTGACGCCCTGGCTGCTGTAGCGCGCGAGGAGGGGAGGAATCACCGTGGTGACCGTCTCGGCGTTGGTGAACCAGGCGTCCTCGCCGCCGTAACCGCGGATGACGCGCAGGCGTGGGTTGGCGGGATTGAGCGCCGGGTAGGAGGGGTTTGGATCCCCGAAGTACTGGATGTCGTCCATCATCGCGCCGACCGCGGGGTGCGCGGCGCTCTGAGCCGCCAGCAACTGGGGCCCGTAGCAGTAGGCGGTGGAGTGCGACTCGCCTGCCACGTAGACGAGCATTTGGCGGACCTGCGCGAGGTATTGCGGAGGAATGTCGTCGAAGGCGGCGACGGCGCGGTGGTCGGCGATGATGGGGCCGGCCGGGGTTTGGGCGACGGTCGAGGAGACGAGCGAGAGGAGGAACGCCGAGGCGACGAGGAGAGGGCGGTGAATCATGAGCGGAGGACGGCGGGCGGGGGGAGGGCGGAGGTCGGG
>JAEXPQ010000208.1 GCA_023446735.1 Verrucomicrobiota bacterium | reverse complement strand
GTAACAATCGGTCGCTAAGTTCGTGGCCCGGCGCACCCGGCCCAGGCGCCGGATGCCAGCCAGTCCCAACCACGACTCCGATACCCATCATGCGCAAACTCCCGCTCGCCCTGCTCGCCCTCGTCGGCGGCATCGCCCTCACGACCGCCACCGCGGTGGCCCAGGACTCCGGTCCCCTCATCGACCTGCTGGTCAAGAAGGGGCTCCTCAACGACCAGGAGGCCGAGGAACTTCGCACGGAACTCACCAAGGATTTCGCCGCCAACACCTCCGCCGGCAAGCTCAGCCTCGGCTCCCACCTCACCGAGTTCAAACTCGGCGGCGATGTGCGCCTGCGTCACCAGTACCAGAACACGCGCGACCAGGAGACGTCGACGACGACTCCCGCCACCACCAACCGCACACGCGAGCGCTTCCGCTTCCGCCTCAACGGAGACTTCCAGATGCAGAAGGGCTGGAGCGCCGGCTTCGCGCTCGAGACCGCCCCGGCGGCCGACTCCGGCAACCAGACCTTCGAGAACGGCGGCGACGACTACGGCATCTCCCTCGCCCGCGCCTACGTGGGCTGGCAGCCGCGCAACGACCTGAAGTTCGTCGCCGGAAAGATCCGCAATCCCTTCTACACGACCGACCTCGTCTGGGACGGCGACATCAACCCGCAGGGTGTTTCCGAGTTCTACACCGTCTCGCTCGGCGGCAAGGACTCGCTCGAGTTCCGCGCCCTCCAGTCGATCATGGACGACAACAACGAGGCCACCAAGGGCCGCACCGGCAACGATGCCTGGCTCTTCGCCCAGCAGGCGGTGCTCACCAAGTACTTCGGCACCACCAAGCTCGTCGCCGCGCCAGGCTACATGGCCTACACCACGTCGAACATGGCCGGCCTGACCAACGAGACGCCGTTCAACGGCGACACCCTCGGCCTCTCGCTCGCCACCTTCGCGGGCGAACTCGAGTTCGCCAACGCCGGCGGCAGCGTGAAGCTCTACTGGGACGCTTCCTACAACTTCGAGGCCGGCACCCGCGTGCACAAGGTCTACGGATTGTCTTCGGCGACTTGGGACAAGGACCCGCTCGCCTGGCTCGTCGGCGTGGGCTACAACCACGGCTCCGGCAAGCTCCAGGGCGACTGGGGTGTGAAGCTCGACTACCGCGTGGTGGGCATCGGCGCGGTCGACCCCAACCTCAACGACTCCGATTTCGCCTTCGGCAATCTCAACCAATCCGGCTTCAAGCTCGGCGCCAGCTACAACCTCGTCGATTTCTGCAGCCTCAACGTCACCTATTTCCTCACCCAGGACATCCAGGAGAAGCTCCGCCAGTCGGCGGTCGCGAAGCTCGACAAGTCGAGCATCCTTCAGGTCGACCTCGTGACGAAGTTCTGAGCCCGCTCCGCGCCACCAAACCACCGCTTCCAACGTATCCATCATGAAGAAGACCCTTTTCGTCCTCGCCTCCGCCGCGCTGCTCGCCGGCCCGCTCTCCGCCGCCGACAAGCTCGTGATCAAGGGCTCCGACACCCTCGGCGCCAAGCTCGTGCCGCTCGTGGCCGAGGCCTTCAAGGCCCAGAATCCCGAGGTCGCCTTCGAGATCGCCGCCGAAGGTTCCACCACCGGCATCGCCGCCATCACCGACGGCACCGCGCAGATCGGCATGTCCTCCCGCCGCGCCAAGCCCACCGAGCTTTCCGCCGCGCTGGCGAAGGGCGTGAGCATGAAGCCCACCATCGTCGCCTACGACGGCATGGCCGTCATCGTCAACGAGGCCAACCCGGTGGCCCAGCTCACCGTCCGCCAGGTCGAGCAGATCTTCACCGGCGACGTGACCGATTGGAGCGCCGTGGGCGGCAACCCCGGCAAGTTCTCGATCTACACCCGTAACACTTCCTCGGGCACGTACTCCGACTGGAAGGAGCTCGCGATGAAGAAGCGCGACTACGCCGGTTCCTCGCAGAAGATGGCGGGCAACGAGCAGATCGCCGCCGAAGTCGCGAAGAACCCGAACGGCATCGGCTACGTGGGCCTCGCCTACATCCATGTCCCCGGTATCCGGGTGGTGGGCATCGTCGGCAAGAACGGCAAGGCCGTGTTGCCCAACGACGAGACCGTGCAGGCCAAGACCTATCCCTACGCCCGCCCGACATTCTTCTACACCAACGGCGAGCCGCACGGTCTGACCGCGGGCTTCGTCGAGTTCATGCTCGGCGCCGAGGGCCAGGCCATCGCCAAGAAGATCGGCTTCGTCCCGGTCGGGCAGCAGTAACCATCCCACCGCTTCCCCCTTCCGCCCGGAGGGTGTTTTTCGACGCCCTCCGGGTTTTTTGTTGAAGCGGTTTCCCCCTTGCTCCGACTTTTCCTCTCCGCCTTCGCGCGACTCTCATGGCCAACGACACCCAGGAGCCCATCGCCGTCACCCACTCCGTGCGCAAGCAGCTGCTGGCCCCCGGCAAGTTCCGGCTCTTCGGCAAGAATCGCGACTGGTGGATCAAGCAGTTCTTCGAGGGCAACGCGGCGCTCTCCATCGTCGTCCTGCTCCTCATCGTCTTCACGCTTTTCCGCGAGGCGGCGGGTTTCATGCCCGGCAACCGCCACAACCTCGAGGTGTACCGCCGCGCCGGCCTCGAGTATGTCGATATCCTGAAGCGCGAGACCGATGCCGCCGCCGCGCTCGGCCGCGAGCTCTCCGCCACCCGGCTCGTCTGGTTCGAAGCCCTGCGCGCGGAGGGACTCTCCGTCGAGGCCGCCAACGAAAGGCTCGGGCCGCTCGACGAGGTCGACACCCGTCTGGCCGACGCCTCGGGACCGCTGCGCGACATCGTCTCCGAGATGACCGACCACGCCTCCAGCGTGAAGGAGCGCGCCAAGGTCGCCGAGGACATGCGGGAGGTGCGGGGTAATCTCCTCGCCGGTATCGAAGGTTCGGATCCGACCCGGGCGGCTTCGCTCCAGACGCAGGCCGACGCCGTCGAGATCGAGGCGATCGACTATGCGACCGAGATCGTGGCGCTCACCTCGCGCCTGCCCGAGATCCAGGCCGCGAACCGCGCGTTGTCCGCCGAACTCGGGGCGATCCTCGCCACCTTGCCCCGCAGCGACATCCCGGCGGTGGCCAAGCGCCTGCAGCGCTTCGCCCGCGAACTCGAGGAGTTTCGCGCCGGCCTGCCCCGCGCCGAGGGGGCGCTCGTGCGCTGGCGCCCCGACACCCCCATCGGCTTCTTCGAGGCGTTCAACGCCTTCCTGTTCGGCCGCACCTGGGTGACCGCCAGCTTCTGGCAGGACTGGTACGGTGTGCTGCCGCTGTTCTTCGGCTCGTTCTTCATCTCGGTACTCGCGCTGGCCATCGCGATTCCGCTCGGAGTGTGCGCGGCCCTCTATGTGAACCAGGTCGCGCGCCCCGCCGAGCAGCGTTTCATCAAGCCGTACATCGAGTTCATCTCGGCCATCCCCAGCGTGGTGCTCGGCTTCTTCGGCATCGCGATGCTCGGCGAGACGCTGCGTTTGGTTTCACAGGTGCCGTGGCTCTCGTGGGTGCCCGGTTTTCCGATGCAGGAGCGCCTCAACGCCTTCACGGCCGCGGCGCTGCTCGCCCTCATGGCGATCCCCACGATCTTCACCCTCGCGGAGGACGCCCTGCAGAACGTGCCCAAGGCCCTGCGCGAGGCCTCGTTCGCCCTCGGGGCCTCCCGTATGCAGACGATCATCCGCATCATCCTGCCTGCCGCGCTCTCCGGCATCACCGCCGCGATCCTGCTCGGCTTCGGCCGCGTGATCGGCGAGACGATGGTGGTGCTGCTCTGTGCGGGCAATCGGATCGCGATTCCCGATCTCACGGCCGGCCTCGGCGTGGCCTTCCAGCCGGTGCACACGATGACCGGCATCGTCGCCCAGGAGATGGGCGAGGTGGTACGCGGCAGCTTGCACTATCGCGCGCTGTTCATGGTGGGCAGCCTGCTCTTCCTGCTCTCGCTCGCCGTCAACTATGGCGCGCAGAAGATCGTCACCCGCTACCGCCTGCCGCAGAGCTGAACCGTGCCATGGACGACCAAGCGACAATTCCAGCGAGGGTAGGGCGAACCGTCCTCGGTGAGCCGATCCGGTTCCCCCGTAGGGTCGGACCTTGTGTCCGGACCGTTCCGGATGGCGGGCGTGAAGCCCGCCCCACCACCGGAGCCGGAGCGGTCGGCGGGCGAGCCGCGACCCTACCGCAGGCGTGTTGCTCGAGCGGGATGATTTCTCCATGACCCCGCGTCCCGATTTCCCCGCCCGGCGTTCGATCCTCCGTCAGCCCTCGTGGGCGGCGCGTTGGGAGGCGTCGCTGTTTCTCCTCCTGCGCCTCGCCACCTACGGCGTGCTGCTGGCGGCGGCCGTGATCTTCATCGACATCGGCTGGAAGGGCGGCCGCGTGATCTTTCGGGCCGAGGCGCCGTTCATCAACGTGCCGTTCCTCACCCAGGCGCCCGAGTCGTTGCACGTGCTCAAGATGGCCGACGGCACCACGCTCAAGCTGGGTGACCGCGAGTATCGCGCCTTCGCTGAGACGCATCCCGAACAGGTCCGGTCCGCGCGGTCCGAGAACTACGTGTACTCTGCCGGCGGCATCTTCCCGAACATCGTCGGCACCGTGCTGCTCGTGCTCGGTTCCATGATGATCGCGCTCATGCTCGGCGTGTGCAGCGCGATCTACCTGAGCGAGTACGCCAAGGAGGGGCCGCTGGTGCGCCTCGTGCGTCTCTCGATCGCCAACCTCGCGGGCGTGCCCTCGATCGTGTTCGGCCTCTTCGGCTTCGGCCTCTTCGTCGTGGCGCTCGGGTGGAACGTCTCGCTGCTGGCGGGCTGGTTCACGTTGGCGTTCATGGTCCTGCCGATCATCATCACCGCCAGCGAGGAGGCGTTGCGCGCGGTCCCGAAGGGCCTGCGCGAGGGCGCGCTCGCGCTGGGGGCGACGAAGTTCCAGACGATCCGCACCAACGTGCTGCCCTACGCGCTGCCGGGCATCCTCACCTCGTCGGTGCTGGCCGTGGCGCGCGTCGCCGGCGAGACCGCGCCGATCATGTTCACCGCCGCCTACGTGGTGCGCGACCAGATGCCGTGGCAGGTCGACAAGTGGACCGACTTCTTCTTCCAGGGCGTGATGGCGCTGCCGTACCACATCTACGTCGTCGCCTCGAAGATTCCGCAGAACGACTACACGCGCGACGTGCAGTACGGCACGGCCTTCGTGTTCCTCTTCACCGTCGCCGCCATCGCGCTCTCCGCCATCCTCCTGCGGGCCCGGTTGCGCAAACAGTACCGCTGGTAACCGTCCCGCTCCCTTCCGCCTCCGCCATGTCCATCGCGCAAACGCTCCCCGCCGCCCCGACCGTGCCGCCGTCCGCCGCCCCCGCGCCCGCGACGCCGCCGATCGTCGAGGTCGATCACCTCAACTTCTTCTACGGAGAGAAGCAGGCGCTCTTCGACGTGACGCTCGGCATCCCCGAGAAGCAGGTCACGGCCTTCATCGGCCCCTCCGGTTGCGGCAAGACCACGCTGCTGCGCTGCCTCAATCGCATGAACGACCTCGTCGATGTCGCGCGTATCGGCGGCGGCGAGATCCGGATCGACGGCATCAACATCTACGACCCGCGGGTCGACGTGATCGAGCTGCGCAAACGCGTGGGCATGGTCTTCCAGAAGTCGAACCCGTTCCCGAAATCGATCTACGAGAACATCGCCTTCGGCCTGCGCCTGCACGGCATCAAGCAGAAGTCGAAGCTCGACGAGATCGTCGAGAAGAGCCTGCGCGGCGCCGCCCTCTGGGACGAGGTGAAGGACCGCCTGCACGACAGCGGCATGGGCCTCTCCGGTGGCCAGCAGCAGCGCCTCTGCATCGCCCGCGCGATCGCCGTCGAGCCCGATGTGATCCTCATGGACGAGCCGTGCTCCGCGCTCGACCCGATCGCCACCGCCAAGGTCGAGGAACTCATCCACGAGTTGAAGAACAAGTACACGATCGTGATCGTGACGCACAACATGCAGCAGGCCGCGCGCGTCTCGGACCGCACCGCCTTTTTCTACCTCGGCAAGCTGATCGAATTCGCCGCGACGCAAAAGATCTTCATGAAGCCCGACAACCCGCAGACCGAGGCCTACGTCTCCGGCCACTTCGGATGAGCGGCCGGGCCGCGGGGCCAGCGTGGTCGGTGGCGGATGAGCCGGGGCTGGAAAGGGCCCGCCTGGTGCCGCCGGACTTCGCTTCCCGTCTCGCCGCCGGCCCCGGAACTCGTTCTCTCTCCGCCACCCGCCCCTTGCTTCTCGCCACTCACCACTTTCAGCCATGAAACGTTTCTTCGACGCCGAACTGGAAACCCTCCGCTCGCACATTGTGCAGATGGGCGAGAAGTCCATCGAGCAGGTCCGCCTCGCCATCCGCGCGGTGGTTGACCGCGATCCCGAGGTTGCCCGCCAGGTCCGCGCCGGCGACGACGTGCTCGACCATCTCGAAGTCCAGATCGACGAGGAGGGCATGCGCTACATGTCGTTGCGCAACCCGCTCGCCACCGATCTGCGGCTGGTCGTCGTGGGCATGAAGGCCGGCCACGACCTCGAGCGGGTGGGCGACGAGGCCAACAACATCGCCAAGCGCGCGATCCGCCTCGCCAACGAGGCCCCGGTGAAGCCGCTCGTCGATCTCCCGCGCATGGCCGACATCGCGCTCGCGATGCTGCGCGACGCGCTCGACTGCTTCCTGCAGCACGACAACGATAAGGCGCTCGCCGTGATCCGCCGCGACCAGGAGGTCGACGATCTCAACAAGCAGATCTACCGCGAGCTCTCCAGCTACATGGTGGAGAAGCCCGATACGATCTCGCGGGCGCTGGAGCTGATGTTCATCTCGAAATCGATCGAGCGCATCGCCGACCACGCCACGAACATCGCCGAGGAGATGGTGTACCTCGCGAAGGGCGAGGACATCCGGCATCTGGACGAGCTCAAGAAGGCCCCGAAGGCGGAATGAGGGGAGGGCGGCGACGGAACGTAAAACGTTCCGCTACGGGAGGGAGCTCACGCCTGCGCGGTAGCGGAACGCTTTGCGTTCCGAGGTCGATCGCACGGCACGGGAACCGTGCCGCTACGTTCCGTCCGCCGCAGCCGCCTCACTGCACGCCGCAGGCGTGCAGGAGTTTCACGCTGTAGTAACCGAGCAGACCGGTGACCGGGAGGGTGAGCACCCACGCCCACACGATGCGGCCGACGACGCCCCACTTCACCGCGCTGAACCGTTTGACCGTGCCCACGCCCATGATCGAGGTGGAGATCACGTGTGTCGTGGAAACAGGGATGCCGAAGTGGGAGGCGGTCAGGATCACCGCGCCGGCGCTGGTCTCGGCGGCGAAGCCGTGGATGGGTTGTAGCTTCACCATTTTGTGGCCCATCGTGCGGATGATCCGCCAGCCGCCGCCCGCAGTGCCGGCGGCCATCGTGAGCGCGCAGGCGAAGATCACCCAGGTATGGATCTCGGCAGTGGGTTGCCGGAGGAAGTGCAGCCATGTGGGCAGGTCCTCGAGCAGTCCGGCCTTGGTGCTGGTGAAGAGGGCGAGGGTGATGATGCCCATCGTCTTCTGCGCATCGTTGGAGCCGTGGCTCAGGCCCATGATGCCGGCGCTGACGAGCTGGAGTTTGCCGAACACGGAGTTTACGAAACGCGGCGTGGCCTTGCGCAGGATCATGTAGAGCAGCGCCATGAACAGCGCCGCGACGATGAAGCCCATGATCGGGGAGGTGACCATCGGCATGACGACCTTGGGCCAGAGCCCCACGTGTTTGCCCTTGGCGTCGGTGGCGGCCCAGATCAACACGCTCCATTTGCCGTTGGCGGTGGAGAGCGCGGCGCCGCAGAGGCCGCCGATGAGCGCATGGCTGGAGCTGGAGGGCAGTCCCAGCCACCAGGTGATGAGATTCCAGATGATCGCCCCGATGAGGGCGGCGAAGACCGTGGTCGTGGTGGCGACGCTGGCATCGACGAGCCCGGAGCTGATCGTCTTGGCGACGCCGACTCCGATGAAGGCGCCGATGAGGTTGGTCACCGCGGCCAGCATGATCGCCTGGCGGGGCGTGAGGACCTTGGTCGAGACGACGGTGGCGATCGCGTTGGCGGCGTCGTGAAAACCGTTGATGTATTCGAAGGCCAGCGCGGCGAGGATGACGAGAAGGAGGATCTCCATGGCGCGCGCCTCAGGAGTACTTCAGGACGATCTGGAAGACGACGTTGCCGGCGTCGCGGCAGCGGTCGATGACCTTCTCGAGCATCTCGTAGAGCTCGCGCAGGATGACGAACTGTTTGGCGTCGAAGGGGCCGTTGTAGAGGTCCTTCAGGAACTCGAGCATGACCTTGTCGGCTTCGCCCTCGGCGTGTTGGAGGCGGGCGTTGGCGTCCTGGATCTTGTCGAGGCGCGTGCCGTGGCGGAGCTGCTTGACCATGAAGATCACGGCGTCGGCCGCCTGCTCGATGAGCTCGACCTGACGCTGAAAATGCGCGCGCGGCACGGGGCCGGGGTAGATGGAGAGGCGCTCGACGACCTTCTCGACGCCCTTGGGAATACGATAGAGGGCGAGAGAGAGGGCCTCGATATCCTCGCGCTCGAGCGGCGTGACGAAGGTCTTGCAGAGCTGCTCGGTGATCTCGGAGGTGATCCGCTTGTCCTTGCGGCGGCTCAGCACGAAGTCGTCGAGGCTGTGGCGCTTGGCCGGGTCGTCGACGGTGGCGAGGTACTTGCCGAGCAGGGCGGTGCTGGCCTTGGCCTCTTCGGCGCTCGCTTCCAGGAGGTCGAAGAATTTTTCGTCTTTGCCGAGGAGTTTGCGGAGGGACATGCCCTCTATTCTAAGGCAACCCGGCTGCGGAATGGAAAGCGTGTTCTTCGGAAAGAAGAACCCCGGTCCGAAACGGAGCCCGCCCGATGAAACCGGTGTTGGTGCTCCCGCCGAAACTCCCTCCACTCCGCAGAAAATGGGGCGGCCAACGGGACTTGAACCCGCGACCCCAAGATCCACAATCTTGTGCTCTAACCAACTGAGCTATGGCCGCCAGAAAGAAGGTCGGCGAAAATCGACACCCGCCCGGGCGCTGTCAACCCCTTCTTCGGGCGGATTTTCTCGGAGCGGCGAGTTTCTCGCCTCACGCCGGACGGCGGGAGCGTGTTTCGGCTCGCTCTTAATTGCGCTGCGCCGCCCGACCGCCATCCTTGCCAGTCACGATGCATCCGTTCCGGATCGTCACGTACAACATCGCCCATGGTCGAGGCGCGCTCTCCCCCTACCAAGGGCTCAACTCGCACGCCTCGATCCGGCGCAACGTTCTCAAGATCGCCCACCTCCTCGAGCGGTTGAAGCCCGACGTGGTCGCGCTCCAGGAGATCGACGAGGACTCGCACTGGAACGGCCGCCTCAACCTCCTCGAGTACCTGCGCGAGCACACCCGCCTCCCGTACGCGATCATGGGCGTGAACAGCCAACGCAGCGGCGACAAGCCGCTGCGCTACGGCAACGCCATCCTCTCGCGCCATCGCATCGCCGCCTGGGAGAACATTTCCTTCGGGCGCAGCGAGATCGGCGGCAAGGGGTTCCTCTTCGCCGAGATCGACATCGGCCGCCGCCACATGGTCCCCCTGGCCAACCTTCATCTCGCCTTCGCCTCGCGCCGTGCGCGCCTGCAGCAGGCCGAGGCCGTGTCGGACTACCTCGGCAGCAAATACCAGCATCGCCACGGCGACTGGCTGGTGCCGCCGATCCTGTGCGGCGACTTGAACAACTCCTCGCGCACGCCCGACGCCACGGCCGCGCTCTACGAGTACTTCCAGCGCCACGGGGAGTACACGCTGCTGCCGGAGAACACGCGCACGTTTCCCTCGGCGTTGCCGAGCCGTGCGCTCGACTTCGTCTTCCTGCCGCCCGCCTGCCGCGCGCCGCAAAGCGAGGTGCTGCGCTCCTACCTCTCCGACCATCGGCCGGTGGTGGTCGACTTCCGTCTGCCGGGTACGCGTTCGCATTAAGCTGCATGCTCGCGTTTTGGGTTCCCACACCGTGAGGGCAGTCCGATTGTCGGACGCGACATGAAGGTTCGCGAAGCAGCCCTCGACGACGCGCCAGCGATCTCCGGCCTGGTGCGGGAACTCGGTTATGCGGGAGTGCTGACGGCCACGACGGAACGTCTCGCCCGGTTGTTGCGGAGCGACGCGGATGCAGTGTTCGTGGCGGAGGACGCTGGTTGTGTGGTGGGCTGGGTCCAGGCGCATGCGTCCGTCGCGCTGGAGTCCGGATTTCGGACGGAGATCGTGGGGCTGGTCGTCGGGGCGCAGGATCGGCGCCGCGGCTGGGGGGAGCGGTTGGTGGCGGTGGCGGAGGAATGGGGCAGGGCGCGCGGGGCGGAGGGCATCGTGGTCCGGTCCGACGTTCGGCGCGTGGAGAGTCATGAGTTTTATCCGGCCCTCGGGTACGAGAAGGCCAAGGTGCAGGCGGTCTATTGCAAGAGCTTGAAACCGGCGGCGCGCTGACCGTTCACCGCGTCGGACCGGCGCCGCTTTTGTTTCGCCTTTTCGGTGCCCCTGCGGCGTCATCCGGCCTTCAATCGCCATGGACCGCATTGCTGACTCCTTCGCCCGGGCGCGCCGTGAGGGCCGCGCCGCCTTCGTCGCCTACCTCTGTGCCGGCGATCCCGATTTTGCCAGCTCGCTGGCCGCGTGCCGCGCGGTGATCGAGGCGGGCGTCGATGTGCTGGAGCTCGGCGTGGCGTTCTCCGATCCGCTGGCCGACGGCCTCACCAACCAACTTGCCGCCCAGCGCGCGCTCGAGTCGGGCATGACCCCGACGCGCACGCTCGAACTCGTGCGCGAGATCCGGAAGTTCTCCCAGGTCCCGATCGTCTTCTACACCTACTACAATCTCGTTTTCGCCAACGGCGTCGCCGCCAGCGTGCGCGCGATGAAGGAGGCCGGAGTCGACGGTCTGCTCACGCTCGACCTCCCGCCGGAGGAAGCGGGCGAGGTCCAGGCGGCCTGTCGCGCGGCGGGACTGAAGACGGTGTTCATCGTGGCACCGACCACGCCCGAGTCGCGCCTGCCCACGATCACGGCGGCAGCGTCGGGTTTCATCTACTACGTGTCGCGCGAAGGCGTGACCGGCGTGCGCTCGCAGCTCGCCGGCAACATCCCGGAGGCCGTCGCCGCGATCAAAAGGCACACGCAGCTTCCGGTCGTGGTCGGTTTCGGCATCTCGACTGCCGCGCAGGTGCGCGAAGTTGGCGAGGCGGCCGATGGCGTGGTCGTCGGCAGTGCGTTGGTGAACGTCATCAAGGAGAACCTCGTTGATCGCGCCGCGATCGGTCCGGCGATGCTGGCGCGCGCGCGCGACCTGGTCTCCGGTTTGTGCCCGGAGAAGCCGGCCTGCGGCTGAGCCGTTCCGGTGGAGTGCGGCGCACTACCGTAGCCACCCTCGGCCGAGGCTTCGCGCACCGGCGATGCCTCACCCCGTGGCGCGCGCCTTCAGGCCGCGATACTCGGCTCGAGTGATGACCTTTGGCTCCGCTGCTTCGCCCCCTACCTCGGACCGGCTCGCGGCGCGGCACCCGGGCCGGCGGATGAATCAACGCTGCGTCGCGTTTCCGCTGCTGGCGGCTTGGTGCTTGGCCGCGTCGGTCCGGGGGCGTACGACTCACTCTATGCCGTGCTTTCGCCCCTTGTCCCCGCTGGCGGGAATTGCCCTATTCGCCGCTGTCCTTCTGCCGTCCGCTTTCAGTCAGACTTCCCCCGCCGCCATGACCGCCCCCGCCTATCGCAATCCCGCCTTATCCGTCGAAGAACGCGTCGCCGACCTCCTCGGTCGCATGACCCTCGAGGAGAAGGTGGGCCAGATCATGATGTGGGACGCGCGGCCCGACGACCTTTCGTTCATCGCCACGTATCAACCGGGCTCGGTCCTCCACATCCTCGGCGAGAAGATCAACCGGGCGCAGGATCTCGCGGCGCGGAACCGCCTTGGCATCCCGCTGCTCGTGGGCGAGGACGGCATCCACGGCCACTCGTTCTGGAAGGGTGCCACCATTTTCCCGACACAGCTTGCGCTGGCCACGAGCTGGAACCCGGAGTTGCTGGAAACCGTCGGCCGCGTGACCGCCGCGGAGATGGCGCCCACCGGCATCCACTGGACTTTTTCGCCGGTGCTCTGCCTGTCGCGCGACCTGCGCTGGGGCCGTACGGGCGAAACGTTCGGCGAGGACCCGTACCTGATCGGTGAATTCGGCGCGGCGATGATTCGCGGTTACCAGGGCGCCGGTCTGGACGATCCCGCCGCCGTGCTCGCCACCGCGAAACACTACGCCGGCTACTCCGAGACCCAGGGCGGGCGCGACGCCTCCGAGGCCGACATCTCGCGCCGCAAGCTGCGCAGCTATTTCCTGCCGCCCTTCGAGCGCGCCGCCCGCGCCGGCGCGATGACCTTCATGACCGGTTACCAGTCGATGGACGGTGTGCCCTCGACCGCCAACCGCTGGCTGCTCACCGAGGTCCTCAAGGACGAGTGGGGCTTCCGCGGCGTGCTCGTGACCGACTGGGACAACGTGGGCCGCCTCGTCTGGGAACAGAAGGTGTGCGAGACGTATGCCGATGCCGCGATCGTCGCGATCCGGGCCGGCAACGACATTGTGATGGTCACGCCGAAGTTCTACGAGGGCGCCATCGAGGCCGTGCGCAGCGGACGGCTCAAGGAGTCCGAGATCGACGCGCCGTGCGCGCGCTTCCTCGCGTTGAAATTCCGCATGGGCCTCTTCGAGAATCCGCGCCGCGCCGACCTCGCCCGTGCGGCCGCGACGATCGCCCGCGCCGATCACCGCGCGGCGAACCTCGAGGCCTCGCGCCAGAGCCTCGTGCTCCTGCAGAACAACGGCCTGCTCCCGCTCGACCCGGCAAAGGTGAAGTCCATCGCGGTGGTCGGACCCAACGCCGACGACGCCGTGCAGCAGCTCGGCGACTGGACCCTCGGAGCCTCCCAGCATCCGCCGGAGGCCGGCACGCAGCCGCGCGAGAAGACGACCACCGTGCTCGACGGTATCCGCGCCTTGGCGCCGCAGGGTTGGGTGGTGCGCCACGCGCGCGGCTGCTCGATCGTCGACGAGGATCTCTCCGGCCTTCCCGCCGCGGTGGCCGCCGCGCAGGCGTCCGATGTGGTCGTCGCCGTCGTGGGCGACCACCTGAAGTTCATCGGCGAAGGGCAGAGCACCGCGACGTTGGAGCTGCAGGGCGGCCAGGTCGCATTGCTCGACGCCCTGGAGAAGACGGGCAAGCCGCTGATCGTCGTGCTCGTGAACAGCAAGCCGCTGGTGTTGCCGGCGTCCGCGAAGCGCGCGGCGGCGATCCTCGAAGGCTTCAACCCCGGCATGGAGGGCGGGCGCGCGATCGCGGAGGCGGTCTTCGGCCAGCTCAATCCCTCGGGCAAGCTCACCATCTCGATCCCGGTGCACGTGGGCCAGCAGCCCGTGTTCTACAGCCAGGTGCGTGGCCAGCACGGCGACCGCTACGCGGACCTCACCCAGGAACCGCTCTTCCCCTTCGGGCACGGCCTGAGCTACACGAGCTACCGGTATTCGAATCTTCGGCTCGCGTCCGCCACCTTGGCGCGCGGTGCCGCGGCGACGGTGTCGGTCGATGTCGAGAACACCGGCGCCCGCGCGGGCGCGGAGATCGTGCAGGTGTACGTGGGCGATGTGGTGACTTCGGCCACGTGGGTGAACAAGGCGCTCAAGGGTTTCGCCCGTGTGCAGCTTGCTCCCGGCGAGAAGAAGACCGTGAAAGTCGTGCTGCCGCACGAGGCGTTCCGGATCGTGGATGCCGAGGGCCGTCGCGTGGTGGAGCCCGGCGAGTTCGAGATCCTCGTCGGCCCCTCGTCGCGCGACCGCGATCTGCTCCGGGCGACGTTGCGCGCGGAGTGAGGCGCGTTGCGCGTGCGCCGGCCGCCGATCAGGGCCGGACTTCCACCGGGGTGCCGACCGGGATCTTCGCGAAGAGTTCGGTCATGTCGGCATCGTCGAGGGCGATGCAGCCGAGGGTCCAGTCGCTCCCGGCCCCGTTGCCGTGGATGAAGATCTCGCCGCCGAGCATGGTGTTCCACGGCGGCGTGGCTCGGCGCTGGTGCGCGGCGAGGATCGCGTCGTGCTGGGCTCGGCTGATGAGTTTCTCCTCGAGCCCGCGGGCGGCATCGGCGGGCGTGGGGTAGCTGAGGCCGAGCGAGAGGTGGAACTTGCTCTTCGGATTCTTCACACAGACGTAGAACGTGCCCTCCGGCGTGCGGCCGTCCCCTTGGCGGAGCTTGGTGCCGATCGGGTTGGCGCCGAGGCCGATCCGGTAGGACTTCACGACCCGGTTGTCCTGCCGGACCTCGAGGCGGCGTTCGCCTTTGAAGACGACGAGGCGCGGCGCCGGTTCGGCGTCGGCACGAACGGCGGCGCCGAGCAGCAGGCCGACGACGGCGAGGGCAGGGGACAAGCGAAGAGCCATGGTGAGCGGGAAGGAGGCCGAAAGAGGGAACGTTTCAGCGGGAGATGCGCAGGCGGACGAACCGCCGCGGCGTGCCGCTGCCGGAGACCGTGCCAACTGCACGAATATGCTCGATTGCGCCGTCGGAGGCGATCGTCGCGGCGGGCAACGTCGTCCAGTTCACGAGATCACCGGATGCCTCGACCGTGTAGACGAGATCGCCGCGGCCAACCGGGCGCGCGTAGTCGAACTGCAGGCCGTCGCCGCCGAGCGTGGTGGATCCGACCGGGCCCCGGAGCGCCGTCCACGGGTCGAGCCCGAGCGCGTACTTGAGGAGGTTGGCGACCCCGTCGGCCACCGGAGTCGCGAGGGGGCCGGAGAGGGTGGTGTCGGTCTGCTGCTCGGCGCTGAAGTGCAGGGCGATCCAGGCTTCGAACGTGGAGGATGCGGGGGAGCCGACCGGTACGAACTCGAGGTAGTCGGCGACGGCCCAGTTGCTCCAGACTGTGACGGTCAGGGTGTGCGAGCCGGCGGCGAGGGCGAGGGGCGCGCTGAACATCGTGCCCCAGTAGCAGCCTCCGTAGGCGCTATCCAGCGACGAGAGGGTTGCCGGGTCGCCGGTCATGGGCAACGCCTCGCCGTCGAGCAGGAACTTGTAGCCGTCGGGCCAGAAGCTCTGGCCGCCGGCGCGCCCGCGGAAGCCGAGGCGATAGAGGCCGGCCGTGGGAATCGAGAACGTGCGGCTGAACGCGTCGCCGACATCGTAGAGGCGCAGGCTGCGGTCGCTGTCGAGCGTGCCGTTGGAGACGCCGACCGTGCCGTTGGTCCCCACGTCGGCGACGACCGTGTAGGAGGCTTCGGCCTCCAGGCGGGTGGCGGCGCCCAGGGGGACGAGGACGGCCGGGGTGGCGACCTCGACGGCGGAGGAAAGTGCGGTGCCGGCGGCGTTCGACGCGCGCAATCGGTAGGCGTAGGCGGTGTCCGCGGGGAGGGCCTGTTCGGAATCGAAGCCGGCGTCCGGACCGTAGGTTCGCACCGTCGCCCAGCGCCCATCCGGCAGGTTGCGCCGTTCGAGGACGAAGCCGGTCTCCTGATCGGCGGGCAGATTCGAGTAATCGAGCCATTCGAGGTCGACCCGGGAGCCGGAGACGGGCCGGGCCAGCAACACCGGAACGGCGGGCGGCCGGGTGGCGGCCGGCCAGGCCGAGAAGTCCCGGCCGATCTCCGCGAAGGCGATCGGTTCGAACCCCGGGGCGGCCGCGACGAGCTCGACCGGTCGCAAAGAGCGGTCGAGGGCGGCGCGTTCGTCGAAGAGCGGAGCCTGGGTCGGGAGGTTGTCGGCGATGGCGGCGTAGACGCTGAAGACCCCGGTACGGGACGAGTCGTACTCGTGCATCCACGTCACGTTGGCCCAGCCGGCGTTGCGGGAGAAGATGCAGCCCTGGGGATTGCGCCACAGCCCCGTCATGATGGTGGCGTAGTCGTCGGGGATCGCGGCGCAGGTTGGATAGCGGGTCGACCACGGCGGCTGCTGGTACCGGATGCCCTCCGCGGCGAGGCGCTCCAGCATATTGAACGAGTCGCCCGGGGTGGCGTTCACCCACCCGCGGGCGTAGTCGCCGTTGTAGTGGGCGGTGTGGCACGCGACGAAGAGGTTGTTGGTCATCTCGATGTCGCGCCCGCCGCCGCAGAAGATCCCGGTGTCCTCCAGCGCATGGAAGACGTTGCCGACCACGGCGGGGCCGCTCACAAGATCGTCGAGGTAGACGCCGCGGGCGCCGCTGTCCCAGATCGTCTCGACATGGTTGATGAAGTTGCCGGCGATGCGGTTGCCCCGGTAGCCCCAGTCACGGCCGGTGTAAATGGCGCCGCAGTCGGAGGTGAGGCGGCAGACGCGGCGGATCTCGTTGCCCTCGATGCGGTGGTCGTTGCCGGAAAAGAGCACCGCGGAGTGGGGGAGGTCGTCGAGCAGGTTGTGAGCGACGATGTTGCCGCAGCCGCCCCGGAGGTTGACGGCCGGGTGGTAGGTCCACGCCGTGCGGGCGACCCGGTGGATCCGGCAATTGGTGACGAAGTTGCCGCCGGGATCGAGGGCGGCGCGGTTGCCGCCCGAGATCCGGACGCCGTCCTCGTCGCAGTCGACGATTTCGCAGCCGTCGAGGCCGTTGTCGGCGCCGCCGAGGTAGGCGGCGAGCTCGGCGTTGCGGAACAGGCAGCGCTCGAAACGGTTGTGGTCGCCGCCGGCGATGTCGACCAGGGCGGCGCGCGAGGCCTCGAAGATGAGGTCGCGGAAGACGACATGCCGGGCGCCGGCGAGGGCGACCAGCGGGACCTCCGTCATGCTGGCTTGCAGGACGGCGCCGGCCAGCGGCGTGGAGGGCCAGAGATAGAGGCGACCGGTGGTGCGATCGAGGTAGTACTCCCCGGGTTGGTCGATCTCCTCCAGAAGATTGTAGGCGTAGAAGGGACGATTGGCGGTGAGACCGTAACTGGCCGGTGCGGCGGCGAACGTGATGGTGCGCGTCGCGGGATCGATGGCGGCAACCTTGAGATGGAAGTCCGCCCAGTACTGCGTCCACAAACCGTGGAGCCACGGCTCCTCGGCCTGCATCCAGCGGGTCGGGCGGTCGCCGGAGTAGGTGATCCGCGTGGTCGAGGGCGCGGAGGCGGTGAGGACGAACTCCGGATCGCCGTTCGGCCAGCGGGCGAGGGTGAGCGGGCGGCCATCGCAGAACAGGGTGAGCGGCGCGGTCCGCAGGGAGCCGTAGCCGCGCGCCTTGAGCGTGCCGTAGTCGGTGAGGCCGTGCGCGGGCAGGTCGGCGACGAGAAGCTGGCCGCGGGCCGCGGGGTCGACCCGGTTCCACACGGACGAGCTGCTGTCCACGAGGGCGAACCAAGCGGCGTCGAGCCGCCGGGCTCCCGTGATGCGGGCCTGTTCGCCCGGGTAGGCCGCGTAGATGATCGCGGCGGCGTCGGTACCGGAGTCGGCGCTTTCGAGCCGGAAGGAGGCGGTCAGGTTGTGGAATCCGCCGCGCAGCCACACGGTGATCCCCTCGGGTGGCAGCCCCCCGCCAGCCTTCAGCGCCCGGATCGCGTCGCGGGCCCGCGCGAGGGTCGCGAAGGGCGCGTCGAGGGTGCCGGCGGCGTTGTCGCTGCCGCTTGGCGACACAAAGAAATCGGCCGCCGACAGCGAGGCTGCGGCGGCCAGGGAGGCGAGAAGGGCGGCGATGCGCATGGCCCCGGGCGGGCGGAGAGGCCGCGGCGGTGGGCGGGCGGGTTACTTGGCCTTGGGGGCCGGGGCCTTCTGCAATTGCTGCGGCGTCAGCTTGTCGGCCGGGGTGCCTTCGCCATCCCCGGGCATGGGCTGCTTGAAGTTCACGAGGTAGACCTCGTTGGCGGTCTCCTCGTCGTCGTCGAAGAGCACGACACGGACCTTGAAAAACACGTACGGGCGCGGCACCGGCAGCGGGGAGCGCAGCGTCTTCCCCTCGGGGGTGAGGAGGTATCGCTCGGTGGAGAGGCCTTTGCGGAAACGGATCGTAGCCTTGGTGACGTTGGGAACGGTTTCCTTCTTTTCGGCGTCGAGGAAGGCCAGGGTCAACTTGCCTTCGTCGACCCGGAGGTTGGCGAAGCCGCCGGTTTTGCGCTCGATCAATACGCCCACGAGGGGTTCCTCCGCCTTCTTCTCGTCCTTGGCGGGGGTGGCGGTCGCGGGCTTGGCGGCCGGCGCGACGGCGGCTTGCTTGGCGGCCGGCGCCGCGGCGGCGGGCTTCGCGGCCGGTTTGGTTGCGGCCTTCTTCTCGGCCGCCTGCAGGCCGGTGCCGAGGGCGATCCCGACGGCGAGGAGCAACAGGGCGGAAAGCTTCTTCATCCCGGAAACGCTGTGGGCGGGGCGGGGTCGTGGCAAGCCCGCGGCGGGCTGCGGGAGCGGCGTTTACGCCGGTTTCACCGGTACCCGGAGGCCGGCGCCCGGGGCGGATCAGGGCGCCGGAGTGCGTTTGGCGGCTTTGGCCTGGAGCTGGCGCTTGAGCTCGCGCCAGTGGGCGATGCGTTCGGCGGTCTTGGCTTCGAAGCCGACGGGCTTCGGCTGGTAAAGGCGCAACGGCTTCTCGAGGTAATCCTGGCCGCTGATGTTCTCCGGGAAATCGTGGCTGTAGAGGTAGCCCTGGCCATGGCCCATCCGCTTCGACGCCTGGCCGCCCTTGTCGCGGAGTGCCGGGGGGACCTGCTGCAGCGGCGGCTGCGCGAGTGCGGCCTTGGCGGCGTGCAGCGCGAGGGTGACGGAGTTGCTCTTCGGCGCGCTCGCGAGGTGGACGGTGGCGTGCGCCAGCGCGTATTCGGCCTCCGGCAACCCGACGAACTCGCACGCCTGGTGCGCGGCGACGGCGAGCGGCAGGCCGAGCGGGTCGGCGAGGCCGACATCCTCCGAGGCGCTGATCACGAGGCGGCGGGCGATGAAGCGCGGGTCTTCGCCACCGGCGAGCATCTTCGCCAGCCAGTAGAGCGCGGCGTCGGGATCGGAGCCGCGGATGCTTTTGATGAAGGCGGAGATGGTGTCGTAGTGCTCGTCCTCGTCGGCGTCGTAGCGGATGCGGCGCTCCTTCGCGAAGACCTCGAGCTGGGCGGACGTGAGCTCGCCCTTGAGCGGCAGGCCGAGGATGAGGGTCTCGAGGGCGTTGAGCGCGCGGCGCAGGTCGCCGTCGCAGAGCGCGGCCAGGTCGCGCAGGACGGCGTCGTCGGTGGTGCAGCCGGTGAGGCCGAGGCCGCGTTCGGGGTCGTCGAGGGCGCGGCGGAGGACCGCGGTGACATCGTCCACGCCGACCGGATCGAGGCGGAAGAGGTGGCTGCGGGAGAGCAGCGGCGGATTGACGTAGAAGCCCGGGTTGTGGGTGGTGGCGCCGATGAGACGCACGTTGCCCTGCTCGACATCGGGCAGGAGGAGGTCCTGCTGGGACTTGTTGAAGCGGTGCAGCTCGTCGATGAAGAGGATGGTGGTCTCCGGGCGGTGGCGGGCGATGGAGAGCACCTCGCGCAGCTCGGCGACGTTGGACATGACGGCGTTGATCCGCACGAAGCGGCTGCCGGTCTCGCGGGCGATGGCCTCCGCGAGGCTGGTCTTCCCGCAGCCCGGCGGGCCGTAGAAGATCAGCGAGCCGAACTGGTTGCTCTTCACCAGCCGCGGGAGGAGCGAATCCGGCTCGAGGATATGGCGTTGGCCGGCGATCTCGGCCAGCGAACGCGGCCGCATGCGCGCGGCCAGCGGTTGTTTGCGCGGGGAGGCCGGCCACTCGGCGCCGCGCACGGCCGAGGAGGCCGGGTCGGTGGCGGCGAACAGGTCGGACTGGTCCTCGGCGGGCATGGTCGCCATGAGGGCGCAGCGCCGACGGACTGGCAAGCGAGGGGTTCGAGCGGGCTTGCGCGGCGCGGGATCGACACTCGCGGCGTTGTCGCTTCGAGTGGGCGGCGTGTCTGTCATGATCCTCGAAGTTCTCCCGTTGTGCGCGCGTGCGCCGTTCGGCGCCGCGCCGGTTCCCGCGCCATGATCAAGCGCCTCATGCGGTCGTGGGATCAGTTGGCGCGCACCGACCCGCACTGGGCCGTGCTCACGTCCGACGACAAGGCCGGCGGGCGCTGGGACGAGGCGGCGTTCTTCGCCACCGGCGAGGCCGACGTGGCCGGTGTGCTCGAACGGCTGGCCCACCTCGGCCTCGCGGTGGAGCGGACGCGGGCGCTCGACTTCGGCTGCGGCCTTGGGCGGCTGACGCGTGCGCTCGGGCGGCATTTCGCGGCGGTCGACGGGGTCGACATCTCGGGGGTGATGATCGAGCAGGCGCGGGCGCGGTGCCCGCTGGCGAACGTGCGTTTCGTGCACAACCCCGCGCCGGACCTGCGGTGTCTCCCGGAAGGCGGCTACGCGTTCGTGCTGAGCCTGATCTCGTTGCAGCACATGCCGGAGGCGGTCGCGCTCCGTTACCTCGACGGCCTGTGCGGGGTGCTCGCTCCCGGCGGGGTCGCGTATGTCCAGCTCGGCACCTTCCTCGCGGTGGCGGACCCGGCGGCGCGGGCGAAGCTCGCCCGGGACGAGTCGGCGACGAACCGCCTGTATCGCCGGTTGCGGAATCTCTTCCGGCGCCCGCTGCGCATGGATACCCACTACTGCCGACTGTCGCGGGTGCTGGCGGTGCTGGAGCGCCGGCGGATGGAGGTCTGCACGGTTCTGCCGGACGCCTCGCTGCCGCCCCCGTTCGTGAGTCATGTCGTCGTGTTCCGGCGACCGGGCTAGGCGGAGGCGTGGGCGGGGCTCGGGACGGGCGAGATTTTTGTTTTGCCCGGCGGGGGAAGCGGGCAACGTGCGCGGCGACATGAACGAACTCCCCGTGGCGCTTTCCATCGCGGGCTCCGACAGCGGCGGCGGCGCGGGCGTGCAGGCCGACCTGCTGACCTTTGCGGCCAACGGCGTGTTCGGCACCACCGCGATCACCTGCCTCACCGCGCAGAATCCCGACGGCGTGAGCGGCGTGGCGGCGATCGCGCCGGAGTTTGTCGTTGCGCAGGCGCGACAGGTCTTCCGCTTCTTCAAGGTGCGGGCGGTGAAGACGGGGATGCTGTTCAACGCGCCGATCATCGCGGCGGTCGCGGCCCTCTTGCGCGAGCACCGCGGCGTGCCGGTGGTGGTGGATCCGGTGATGGTCGCGACCAGTGGCGCGGCGCTGCTGCAACCCGAGGCGGTGGCGGCGGTGCAGGAACAACTGTTGCCGCTCGCGGCGCTGGTGACGCCGAACCTCGACGAGGCCGCGGTGCTGCTCGGGCGCCGGCCGGAGAGTTCGGCGGCGATGCGGGTGGGCGCGCTCGAGCTGGCGCAGCGGTTCCGCGTGCCGTTCCTGCTGAAGGGCGGCCACCTCGGCGGCGACGAGCTCGTCGATGTGCTCGCGCTGCCGGATGGCCTGAGCGAACGCTGGGTCGGCCGGCGGATCGAGGGCGTGGACACGCACGGCAGCGGCTGCACGCTCAGCTCGGCGATCGCGGCGCAGTTGGCGCTGGGGCGGCCGTTGATCGAGGCGGTGGCGACCAGCCGGGAGTACCTGCGACGCGGGATGGCGCGCGGGGTTGCAACCGGCGGGCGGAAGTTCATCGCGCATCTGGTGTGATTTTGGCGGTCCGGCCGATCGGTCGGACCCGGGCGGACGAACGATTCGGAGAACAGACGACAGGATGGAGCGGAGTCTCGGGCATCGGGCGCCGGTATTGTGGCTGTTGCTGCCGACGATGGGCGGCTTCGTGGCGGCGCGCGCCTTGCCGGCGGGCTGGGGCGGCGGCTGGTGGTTCGTCGTGGCGGCGGCGGGCGTGGTGCTCGCGGCCGGCGCGTCGTGGCGGCCGCGGTGTTCCGCTTCCGGCGGGATCATGGGGGCGGCCGAGCCGGACTGCAGCCGATCGACGCGGCTGCGCGGCGCCGGCTGGGCCGCCGGGGTGGTGCTCGCCGTGGCGGCGTCGGCCTGTGCTTATTTTCAACTACGCGAGAACCGGCTCGCGGTGTGGGAACGCCTGCCGGCGCGGGAGGCGGAGCTGGTGCTGGAGGTGGAGCGGGTCTTTCCGGCGGTCGCAGGGCGGGTGACTACCACGGGGCTCGCGCGGATCGTGGCCGCGCCGGCGGTGGTGCGGGAGACGGTGGGGCGGCGGGTGTATTTCTCGGTGAAGGCGCCGGCGGAGGAGGAGGTGCTGCCGTCGGCCCGGCTGCGGGCGAGCGGCGTGCTCACGCCCCTGGCGCGGCGGGCGGAGGCCGGGTTCGAGGGCTACCTCGCGGACGCGGGGGTGGCGTTCAAGTTCAACCGGGCGCGCTGGTTGGGGCTGGAACGCGGGGCGAGCGCGTATCGGAGGTTTTGTGCCGCGGCGGCGCGGCGTTTCGAGCGGATCCTGGGGCGTGGGCTGGAGGACCGGCCGGCGCTGCGCTCGATCCATGTGGCGATGCTGCTCGGCAGCCGCGCGGAGCTGAGCGAGGAGCAGCGGGCCCTGTTCATGAACTCGGGCACGATGCATCTCTTCGCGATCTCGGGGCTGCACATCGCGGTGATCTGGGTGACCCTTTCGCAGTTGCTCCTGGCGCTGCGGGTGCCGCGGGCGGCGGCGATCACGGTCGGGTTGCCGGCGCTGCTGTTGTATGTGGAGATCACGGGTGGGGCGCCCTCGGCGTTGCGCGCGTGGCTGATGATCGCCTTCGTGCTCGTCGCGGAGTTGCTGCGGTGGGCGCGCAACCCTCTGGCGGGCATCGCGGCCTCGGCGCTGGTGGTGTTGTGGTGGGAGCCGTGGCAGCTGTTCGGCATGGGGTTCCAGATGTCGTACGCGGTCGTGTTGTCGCTGCTGCTGTTCGGGCTGCCGCTCGACGAGCGCTGGCAACGGTACTGGCGGCCGTGGCGGGATCGCCCCGCTCCGGAGTGGGGCTGGTGGCGCCACCGCGCGCGGGAGGCCGGCGCGGCGACGATCACGGGGGCGGCGCTTGCGGTCGCGGCGACCTTGGTGAGCCTGCCCATGACGGTGGCGGCGTTTGGCGTGATGACGCCCGGCTCGTTGCTGGTGAACCTCGTGTGCATCCCGGCGTCGAGCCTGGCGATCGTCGCCGGCATCGGCTCGATCCTCGCCGGTCTGCTCGGGCTGGAGCCGGTGAGCGTGTTCCTGAACCACGCCAGTGCGGTCACGATCGCGGCGATGGAGGGCGGGCTGGCCGGCGCGATGGCGCTGCCGGGCCTGCACTGGCCGGCGCAGTTCCGGGCGGAGTGGGCGGGGGCGGCGGTGCTGGTGGCGTTGCTGGCGGGGTTGATGGCCGGATACGCTGGGAAGTGGGGGGCGCGGCGCCGCGGGCTGTGGGTGCCGGTGGCAACGCTGGCGGTGCTGCTCGTGGTGCTGGTACGGCACGGCGCGCCTCCGGAGCCCGCGGCGCCGCCCGGGGCGGCGCCGGGAAACTTGCCAGCCGCGGCCCCCGCCACAAAA
>JAEXPQ010000139.1 GCA_023446735.1 Verrucomicrobiota bacterium | reverse complement strand
GGGGCCCCCCCCCGGGCCCCCCCGCTTTTGGTATCGACATTCGCAACGCAGCGAGAAGTCGGCTCTCCCCCCGTCCCGCGCGAGGGCGGGGCTTGGCTCCGACCGGCGCCCGGAACGAGCACGACGCTGCGCGGGCGGGAAGGGGAGAGACGGCGACCAGCGCGAGCCGCGGCCGATCACCGTTTCTTCTGCTCCGAGCGCAACGTGCTCGCCGGACCGCGTCAGCTCGCTTCTGCTTCGGCGGGGGCTTTGCCGAGGAGCGTCGTCTGTTCGCACTCGCCGAGGATGGCGTGCGCTGAGTCGACGTCCGGCGCGTGCCAGAGTTGGGCGAGGAGATCGGTCTTCGAGGCCATCATGCACAGGCGGGCGAGCGTGTGCAGATGCAGACGGTCGTCCTGGCAGCAGAGCATGAAGAAGAGCCGCGTGTGGCCACCATCTTGGGCGCCGAAGGGGATGCCGGCGATCGTGCGACCGAGGAGGAGAAACGAGCCTTCGTAGGCGTACTCCTCGTGGTTGCGGGCATGGAGCAGCGCCATGCCGCCGGGGAGCGCGGTGGAACAGAGTTCCTCACGTTCCTGCACGCTGGCGAGAAGGGCCTTCGGGTCGTTGACGCGGCCGCTGGTGCCGGCGAACTCCACCATGTCGCGGATGACCGAGGCCTTGGTGCGCGAGGCGAGGTCGAGCTTGATGTATTCGCTGCGCAACAGCTCGGGCATGAGCGCGTCGCCATCGCGGATCTCGCGCACGCGGGTGGTCGACTGTTCGTGGAACGCGGTGAGCCGGCGGTCGGGCAGGCGCAGGATGCGGCACGAGGCCCAGGCATCGATGTCGCCACGGAGGAAGACGGGGCGGCTGCCGCGCATCTGGTGCGGCATGTCGGCGGTTTTCAGGAGCCGCGCGACATCTTCCGGGGTGATGTGAAGATAGTCCGCGACCTCCTCAAGGGTGAGGATTCGATGGGGCATGAGATGGGGAAATTGAGCGGAGCGCGGAAGAAATGCACCGAAAATTTTCAAGGGAACACGCGCGCCTGGTTTGCACGGAACGGGGTCGCGTGGGCGAGGGGCGAGTAGGCCCCGTCTTTGACCCGTTGCGCATGGGCATGAGCCGCCGGGGATGGCGCGAGCCGAGGGCGTCCAGTCGGAGACTGGCATCTACGCGACGATCGGGCTGCCGACCCTAATCCTCACGATCCCGGGGTTGGGTGCATTTTGGGTGAAGGCGGCGAGGAACTTGGCGCGTTGCCTGCGGTAACAGGGGCGTCATGGCTTCCTACACACTCGACGAACATCGGCTGCGCATCGAAGTGGTCCCGGCCAAGGGCCACACCGTCCACGGTGGGCAGGCGGCGGTGGCGGCGATCTGTCGGCGGTTCGGTCTGTGGGACCTGATCCGGGCCGAGCCGACGCTGGACCCGCGCGTGGACAAGCGTCGCGGTTTCGCCCCGGAGACGATGATTGCGCAGATCGTCGTCGCGCTGTGCTGCGGTGGCTCGGGCTTGGCCGACGCGGCGCGGCTGCAGGCCGACAAGGGGCTGCGCCACGCCCTGGGCGTGAAGCGTTTCGCCACCGACAACCAGTTGAGCGTCTGGCTGGGCGAGATCGGCGAACCGGGCGTGGCGGCCCTGCGGCGGGTGCTGCGCGAGTTTGTGCGGCGGCTGCTGGCGCAATGCCCGAAGGCCGCGGTGCGCAGCGGCGGCGAACTGGAGGTGTTCTTCGACGACACGCAGATCGAGGTCACCGGCCGCAAAATCGAGGGAGCGGCGGTCAACTACGAGGGCAACCTGGCCCTGGGCTGGCAGGCGCTCTTCGTCGGGCCGTTCCTGGCCGACCAGCGCATCACCGGCGAGAACGCCGCCGTCAGCGCGCTGTTGCCCGAGTTTCTCCGGGACAACGCGGCATTGTGGCAGGACGGCCCGGCCTACTTCTTCGCCGACTCGGCCTCCAGCGAAGGCCGGCACCTCGACGCGGTGCGCGAGGCCTTCCCTCGGTTTTCCATCTCCTACAACCGTTGGACCGAGCCGCTCGAACGCATCGCCGCCGAGCTGCCCGACAAGGCCTGGACCGCGCGGGAGGGCAGCCACTACGCCTACCTGCGGCACAAGCCGCAGGGCTGCGCCCAGCCCCAAGTCTACGCGGTGCGCCGCTGGCGCGACGAGGGCGAGCTGTTCGACCGCCACAGTTTCTGCGCCTGCGAGGACGGCACCCGCACGCCGCAGGCGGTCTGGGACCGCCACGACCTCAAGGGCGAACGCGAACAGATGTTTTCCCAACTGCTCGCCGATCTCGACCTGCACCATCCGCCCTGCCTGCAGCTCTCCGCCAACCGGGTCTTCTACACCCTGGCCGCCCTGGCCTTCAATGCGCTCACCGCCCTCAAGCTGATCGAACTGCCGGCCCAGCTGCACGGCTGGCGGATCCGCACGCTCATCGGGCACCTGCTCACACTGCCCGCCAAGCTCTCCCGGCACGCCCGGGGGCAACTGCTGCGGCTGTTCGCTCCGGCCGGCTGGCTGGACTGGTGGCGGCTGTGGGGCCGGCGCTACGGCACGCTCGCCCCCGCGTAACCGGTCCTAGGACACACTGCGTACGGTCGCCCCGAGGCGACCGCAGCTGCCGCCTGCCATTATTCCGCAACCGCATCGGTTTTCCCTCGGAGCGCCCCGCAAAAAACCGCCCGCCCGCGCCTGCCACCCGCGAGTTTTGCGGCAAAGGCCTCGGCAAGCACCTCGCCGCAGCGCCGCCCCCCCTCATCCAAAGCCAAGCTCAAACCTTCGTGAGGATCGGGGGGCTGCCGACGGCAGCGGAACGCCGCGCTCGACAGCGGACGGCGCGGCGTGCGTTGCTCAGCGCGTGACCGCCACCGCCCAGAACCACCCGCTCGCGCCGCTGCCCGGCCCGTACAACGCCGATGCGGTGCTCGACCGTTTTCTAGCGGTGATGGCGGAGCGTGGGCTCTCGCTCTACCCGGAGCAGGAGGAGGCGATTCTCGAGCTGTTCGCAGGCAAGAACGTCGTGCTCAACACGCCCACCGGTTCGGGAAAATCGCTCGTCGCGGCGGCGATGCATTTCCGCGCGCTCTGCGCGGGCGAACGCTCGGTGTACACGTGCCCGATCAAGGCGCTGGTGAACGAGAAGTTCCTCTCGCTCTGCCGTGACTTCGGGCCGGACAACGTCGGCATGATGACAGGCGACGCCTCGGTGAACCCGCAGGCCAAGGTGCTCTGCTGCACCGCCGAGATCCTCGCCAACATCGCGCTGCACCGCGGCCACGAGAGCGACATCCGCGCGGTGATCATGGACGAGTTCCATTACTACTCGGACCGCGAGCGCGGCTACGCATGGCAGGCGCCGCTGCTGACCATGCCGAACGCGCGCTTCCTGCTCATGTCGGCCACGCTCTCGACGACGACGTTCTTCGAGGAGGAGATGACGCGGCTGACCGGCGCGGAGTCGGTCACGGTGCGCGGCGACCGGCGGCCGGTGCCGCTGGAGTTCGAATACTCGGAGACGCCGCTCGCCGAGAAGGTGCAGGCGCTCTTGGACGGCCAGCGTGCGCCGGTCTACCTCGTCTATTTCACCCAGCGCTCGGCCAGCGAGGCCGCGCAGGACCTGATGAGCCTGAACATCTGCACGCGCGAGGAGCGGGCGGCGCTCGGGGTCGAGCTGGAGAAGACCAAGTTCAACAGCCCGTACGGCAAGGAGGTGAAACGCTGGCTGCGCCACGGCATCGGCGTGCACCACGCGGGTCTGCTGCCGAAGTACCGCGTGCTCGTCGAGCAGCTCGCGCAACGCGGCCTGCTCAAGGTCATCTGCGGCACCGACACCCTCGGCGTGGGCATCAACGTGCCGATCCGCACCGTGGCGTTCACGCAGCTCTGGAAGTACGACGGCCAGAAATCGGCGATCCTGAGCGTACGCGACTTCCGCCAGATCTCCGGGCGGGCCGGGCGGCGCGGGTACGACAATGTCGGTTACGTCGTCATCCAGGCGCCCGAGCACATGATCGCCAACAAGCGCGCCGAGGAGAAGGCGGCGGGCGACCCGAAGAAGCAGAAGAAACTCGTGAAGGAGCGGCCGCCGGAGGGCTTCGTCGGCTGGGACCAGAAGACGTTGGAGCGTCTGCGCACGGCGCCGCCGGAGGTGCTCACGTCGCATTTCGACGTGTCGCACGGCATGCTCCTGCAGGTGCTCGCGCGCGACGGCGACGGCTGCCGCGCGATGAAGGGCATCATCGCCGCCTGCCACGAAACCGCGCCGCGGAAGACGTATCTGCGGAAGAAGACGTGGCAGCTCTTCCGCTCGCTCATCGAGCGGAAGATCGTGGAGTTCGTGCCGCCGCTGCCGAACGGCCGGAAGCTGCGCGTGAACGTGGAGCTGCAAGAGGACTTCTCGCTGCACCAGACCCTCTCGCTCTGGTTGCTCGATACGTTGCCACTGCTCGACCGGGCGTCGCCGACGTATGCCGTCGACGTGCTCACGTTGTGCGAGTCGATCGTCGAGGATCCGGATGCGATCCTGCGCCAGCAGGTGAGCAAGCTGAAGGGCGATCTCGTGGCGGAGCTGAAGGCCGCGGGAGTGGAGTACGACGAGCGGATGGAGAAGCTCGAACAGGTCGAGTACCCGAAGCCGTTGCGCGAGTTCGTGTACGACACGTTCAACCGTTTCGCCGCGGCGCACCCGTGGATCGAAGGAGAGAACATCCGGCCGAAGTCGATCGCGCGCGAGATGTTCGAGCGCTACCAGTCGTTCGCCGAGCATGTGCGCGACTACGGGCTGGAGCGCATGGAGGGGCTGCTGCTGCGTCACCTCTCGCAGACGTGGAAGGTGCTCTCGCAGACGGTGCCGGAGTCGTGCAAGACCGAGGAAGTCCTGGAAATGGAGACCTACTTCCGCGAGCTCATCCGCGGCATCGACTCGTCGCTGCTCGAGGAGTGGGAAAAGATGCGCAATCCCGACTACGTGGCGGAGGAGGTCGGCGACAAGCCGGCACGGCCGTCGAGCTACGACCTCACGCGCGATGTGCCTGCTTTCCGGCGACAGATCCGAGCGACGATCTTCGCGTTTCTGCAGGATGTGCTCGTGCGCGACTGGGAAGCGGCGGCGGAGCGGCTGGCGGAAGACGGAGGACAGAGGACGGACGACGGAACGGTGCGGGTAGGGTCGGACCTTGCGTCCGGACCGTCCGGAGTCGCGCCGGTCGTGGCCGCTCTCGGCGAGAGCCTCGAACTGGCGAAGAAGGTGGCGGTGCGAAAGCTGGAAGAACGGTTCGCGCCGTACTTCGAGGCGCGCGGTCGCTTCCGGCTCGATCCGGCCGGGCGAGCGGCGGGGCACACCCATTGGGTCGAGGAGGACCGCGAGAACGGCGAGCTCACCGTGGCGCAGGTGCTCGTCGACCCCGAGGAGGCAAACGACTGGGAGCTCGTCTTCACGGTCGATCTCACCGCCTCGCGCGCGGCGCAGGGCGTGGTGCTGCGGCTCGTGTCGCTCCAGCCGATCGGGGCGTATTGAGCGACGTGTACGCTCGCGATCGGGGCTCCGCCGATAAGGCGGACAGCGAGCGCGCCTGCCGGTGCGAGCCGAGTGGTGGGCCATCACCCCATATCGGATGACTCGGCGGTGGGCTATCTTCCTCGGGCGCTCGGATCCTCCGCGGCGTCGTTGTCCCCCACCATGCATTCGCAAGCCCCCTCAGGCAATCTCGCCGGTGGTCCTGCTCCCGAAGAGCGGAGCGTTACCAACGTTACCCTTCCCGCCATGCCTGTCGCCTCAGGCTCGAACGGAACTTGCGTTCGAGTCGGGTCGGCCGATTGCCGGATACTGGTGGTTGAGGACGATCCGATGGTGCGCGGAACCTGTGTACGCCTGCTCCAGGGGGCTGGTTACGATGTCGTCTCGGCTGATGATGGTGAGTCCGGTTGGGATGTGCTGAAGGAGGGCGGCTTCGCGCTTCTGCTCACGGACAACGAGATGCCGCGGCTCTCCGGCCTCGGACTGATCGAACGCGTGCGCTCCGCCGGCTGCGCGATCCCGGTGATTTTGGTCTCGGGCGTCCTGCCGTGGGACGAACAGGGGATTCCCGCGTTGCTGCTGCCTCTGTCGGTTTTGGCCAAGCCGTTTTCGTTCGACGAGCTGCTCGGTTTGATCCGGCGTGCGCTGGCCCAGATGGGAGTCCGGAGACCCCGCTCGGCGGCGCTCGCGACGACGGTCGCCGGGTCGAATGGCGGCAACGGCGGCGGGCCGCCGATGTTTGACGTGGCGGCGAATGCGCGCGCCCGCCGGGCGGCGCTGGACGCGTGGGAAGGCGAGGGTGGCCAAGGTGCGCCCGGACCGAGGATCCGCGACCTTGCCGGGACCCCAGGAGCCCGTACCACGCCGCGATGAGACTCCACGATCACGGACGGCACTACACCTTCGGCGACCTGATCGTGGGCGTCTACGGGGCGTGTGGGGCGCGCCGGGCGACCGCGTTGGTCCGTTTCGCGGTCAACGCGGGCGTGCTGCGGTTGCCGCGGATGACAATATCGCGAAAGCATGGTGACGCAGGAGCGGGGACGACCGCCGCGGCCCGGCTTGCTCCTGCACGGGAGCGCTCCGCTGTGGCGGACGGCGGCACGCTGCGGTCCGGCGCCGGACCTCAACCGTGACGGTAGAGCTCGCGGAAATCGGCACCCGGCCGGCAACGGCCAGCGTGCAACAAGGCTTCGGCATCGAGCCAGATGGCCTGATCGAGATGGTCCGGGCGGCCGTGCTGCAGCCACAGCTCGTACGCGCATTCCGCGATCTCGTCGTGAGATGGGCGGCGGGGTGCGGGGG
>JAEXPQ010000039.1 GCA_023446735.1 Verrucomicrobiota bacterium | reverse complement strand
CGCCGGCCGATTGCATGCGCACGCCGATGGCGAAGTCGACCACCGGGCCGTTTCTCGCGCGCAAGATGGGCGTGTCGAAGGACGCGAAGGATTATCCCGCCGACGACCGCTGGCTCACCGTGCGCGGTGCGCGCGAGCACAACCTGCGCGACGTGACCGCGGCGTTCCCCGTGGGCGTGTTCACGTGCGTGACCGGCGTGAGCGGCTCGGGCAAGAGCACGCTCGTGAACGATGTGCTCGCCGCCGCCGCCGCGCGCCGGCTCAATGGTGCCAAGATCATCCCAGGAAAGCACAAGGCGATCGAGGGCTTCGACCACTTCGACAAGGTCGTGCAGGTCGACCAGGAGCCGATCGGCCGCAGCCCGCGTTCGAACCCTGCGACATTCACGAAGCTCTTCGACCGGTTACGCGACCTCTACGCGCAGGTGCCGCTGGCAAAGGTGCGCGGCTACAAGGCGAACCGTTTCTCGTTCAACACCCGCGGCGGCCGCTGCGAGCGCTGCCAGGGCGACGGCCAGATCCGCCTCGACATGCAGTTCATGGCCGACGCGTACACCGAGTGCCCGAGTTGCCGCGGCCAGCGCTACAACCGCGAGACGCTCGAGATCCGGTTCCACGGCTACTCGATCGCCGACGTGCTCGCGATGTCGGTGAGCGAGGCGCGCACGCTCTTCCGCAATTTCCCACGCGTGGTGGAGATTCTGGACACGCTGGAGGCGGTCGGCCTCGGCTACCTCGCGCTCGGCCAGTCGGCCACGACGCTCTCCGGCGGCGAGGCGCAACGGCTCAAGCTCTCGCTCGAGCTCAGCAAGCGCCAGCAGGGCCGCACGCTCTACATCCTCGACGAGCCCACGACGGGGCTGCACTGGGTCGACGTGCAGAAGCTGCTCGACCTGCTCTTCAAGCTGCGCGACGCCGGCAACACGATCATCGTGATCGAGCACAACCTCGACGTGATGAACCTCGCCGACTGGCTGATCGACCTCGGTCCCGGCGGCGGCCGCGCCGGCGGCGAACTGATCTACGCCGGCCCGCGGGAGGGCATCCTGGCCGAGTCGCGGTCAGTCACCGGGCAGGCGCTGGCGAAGTGGCGCCAGCATGCCACGGTGTAGAACGGCGGCTTCGGTGTGCGCTTCCAAAATGTGGACCTTGACTTGGGCGCCAAGTGGAGCCTTTTCACGGACGCAGGTAAGCGCAGGGTTTGTAGAGGTCGCCGGCAACGGTGACAGCCCGCAAGGGTGGGATCCTCGAACCTGGGACCTGCAAAATTACACGAAACCCGCCAAGTGCGGGTTTCGTGCTTTTAGGGCATCGAGATCATCGGGCCAAAACTTCAATCCGTAGCCGAGCAGAGTGTCCTTGTGACGATACGCCGAAGGAAGAATCAGTTTGGCGTACTTGTCTTCGGTGTCGCCAAAACGGTTCGGATTGACCGCGGAGAATAGACCCGACGCCACCGCATCGGCGATCTGCAGCCCGGCCAGTTGGGAGTGCTGGACTGGGCGCATGAGGTCCGCATCGATCACGGACCAGTCGACTGTCACGTGCAGAGGGTCGGACTCAGCTTTCAGGCGGCGGACGTAATCGCGCAACTCCTCGTAGGACATTTGCGCCCGGTTGGAGAATATGAGTTCGGCACGACCATCACCTTGGTTGGGGTGTCGGTGGTCACGGCAGAGCCACGAAACTCGCTCCAATAGCATGCGGGTGGCATATCGGTAGAGCAGATGTTTCTGACTTTGAAACCGCTCAGGTTCCTTGATCGAAGGTTTGTGCACCAAGACAGAGACAGTGCGGAGCTTGGCGGTGCCGATCTCCCTTACCCAGGGAATACGTTGTTCGTGTCGAAGATCGGCGAAATGGAGCTGCTGGTTTGGTGGTCGACCAAGAACTCCGCGCACCCGGCGCATCAGGTCGACAACGAGGTGATCGTTCTCCATTCGGGTGATTACCGCAGACAACACCAACCAGCGGCTGCTTCCCTTGCCGTTGTCGTGGAAGACGAACCCCTCTTCTCCCGACTCGTCGACGTAGGCGCGGAAACTGGGGGTGCTCATGGCTGAAATGGTGCCCGTGGTCGAATGAGACATGCTGACAAAAAGGACGCAACAGTTCTGTCGGAAACGAGATCGAGAGAGGCGCGGATACTGGTCTCTGCTGAAGCATGGCCGTGATGAATACCTCTGGCAACGCTTGCCCCCTTGACGCTGGCGGTGGTCTCGCGCTCATTCCCGGCCAAGACGCTGCTCGAACTCAAACAGCAGATTCCGCGGCTGTCGGCGCGGGAGCGGCGCGCGCTCAACGCCTACATGATCCGGCTGCGGCCCGAGTTGCCCCAGTGGCGGCGCAGCGCGAGCAAGCGGATGGCGGCGATGGATGCCGGCAAGAACGTGACGGCGAAGGCATGAGCTTGGCGCGTTCGCCGTGCCTGAGCTCCGATATCACGCCGTGGATTTCCTGGGGTCCGCGGAGCTGGCTTCCAACGGGCGGGACGGGAGGGCGTAGCGGTTGGAGCAGGGATGGGGGCGGAGTCGGGTCTACACAGTGTTCGGGCGGACGATACGGGGCAGGTAGAGCCAGCGGGCGAGGGCGGGGAGCAGGAGGATCGCGCCGAGCATGTTCACGACGAACATGAACGTGAGCAGGATGCCCATGTCGGCCTGGTACTTCAGGCCGGAGAAAATCCAGGTGCTCACGCCCACGCCGAGCGTGAGGCCGGTGAAGACCACGGCGCTGCCGGTCTGCCGGAACGAGAGAAAGAGCGCCTCGTCGAAATCGAGACCGGCCTCGAGGTGGACCTGGAGGCGCGAGAACAGGTAGATACCGTAGTCGACCCCGATGCCGACACCGAGCGAGATGACCGGGAGCGTCGAGGGTTTCAGTCCGATACCGAGGGCGACCATCACGGCGTTGGCCAGCAACGACACGCTCACGAGCGGGAGCACGATGCACAGCGTGGCCCGCAACGAGCGGAAGGTGAGCAGGCACAGGACGACCACCGAACCGAAGACCCAGGCGACGATCGGCCACTGCGTTTCCCGCACGACCTGGTTGGTGGCGGCCATCACGCCCACGTTGCCGCTGGCGAGGCGGAAACGCACGCGGTCGTCGGGGTGGGCGGCGGCGAACTGCTCCACGGCGGCGATCACGCGCTCGATGGTGGCGGCCTTGTGGTCCTCGAGGTAGACGATGACGGGCATCACCGAGCCGTCGGCGTTGAGCAGGCCCGAGGCGGTGTCGAAGGGCGACGTGGCCTGCGCGAGCATCGCCTGGTTGGTCGGAAGCGTGCGCCACTTGAGACTACCCTCGTTCCACCCGGCGTTGACGATCTTGGCGGCCGTGGAGAGGGAGATGGTCGACTGCACGCCCGGCACGTTGCGCACGTGCCACTCGAACTCGGAGATGCGGTTCATCACCTCGTAGTCGATACAACCGCTGGGAACCGTTTCGACGATGACGGAGAGGAGATCGACGCCGACCGTGAAGCGGGCGGCGATGGCGGCAGCGTCGAGGTTGTAGCGGGAGTCGGGTCTTAGTTCGGGCACGCCGGCGTCGAGGTCGCCGATCTGGACGCGGCTCATGCGCGACCAGCCGAAGGCGCCGAGGGCGATTCCGGCGACAATGATGGCGATGGAGATGCCGGGCTTGGCGATGTGTTCGAAGTGGCGCCACAAATCGTCGGTGCGCACGCGGCGCGCCTCGACCTTGGCGCGGAAGCTCTCCGGCAGCGCGACCCAGGAGAGCACGACCGGCAGGAGCACGAGGTTGGTCAGGATGATCAGGGCGACGCCGAGGCTGGCGGTGATGGCGAGTTCGCGGATGATCTCGATCTTCACGAGCAGCATCGTGAGGAAACCGATGGTGTCCGTGGCGAGGGCGAGGCCGCCGGGCAGGAGGAGCGAGCGGAAGGCGGCACGGGCGGCGGACTCGCTGGTGGCGCCTTCGAACACCTCGTTGCGGAAGCCGCGGACCATCTGGACGGAGTGGCTGACGCCGATGGCGAAGACCAAGAACGGGATCAGGATGGAGAGCGGATCGATGCCGTAACCGAGAAGGTTGAGCAGGCCGAGTTGCCAGACCACGGCGACGAGCGAGCAGACCAGCGGCCAGATCGTGAGACGCCACGAGTGCGTGTAGATCAGGACCAGCAACCCGGTGAGCGCGATCGAGATCGCGAAGAACACGAGCACGCCGCGCGCGGCTTCGCTCACGTCGCCCATGATCTGGGCGAAACCGATCACGTGGATACCGAGACCGACCTCGCCGCCCTCGGGGACATGACGGGCGCGGATCCGCTCCTCGATAGCCTTCGCGACCTCGAGGTAGTTGAGCCGCTTGCCGGTGGCGGGATCGACCTCGAGCAATTGCGCGGAGACGATGGCGCCGGTGAAGTCCTTGGCCACGAGCTGGCCGACCTTGCCGGACTTGATGACGTTCTGCCGGACCAGGTCGAGTCCGGCCGGGGTCGGTTGGAAATCGGCCGGGATCACCGTGCCGCCGGCGAAACCATCCTCGACGATCTCGACGAAGCGCACGTTCGGTGTGTAAAGCGAGGTGACGGAACCGCGATCGACTCCGGGAAGAAAGAAAACCTCGTCGGTGACCTTCTTGAGCGTGGCGAAGAACTGCGGTTGGAAGATGTCGCCGTGTTTGACGGTGAGCGCGATGACGACGCGGTTGGCGTTGCCGAAGGCGGTCTGGTATTCGACGAAAGTGCGGATGTAGGGGTGCTCGGTCGGCAGTTGCTTGAGGAAACTGGCGTCGATGTGTGTGCGGGCGGCGAAGAAGGTCAGCGCGACCGTGAAGAGCGCCAGGGCGGCGAGCACCGGTTTGCGGTGGTCGAAGACCAGGGCCTCAAGCGCGGCGGTGATGCGAGTGGCGATCTTCATGGCGCGGGCGGGGCTTGGAGCGGCGGGGGATCGAAACGGCGCACGCCGTTCTCGCCGGCCGCAAGCAGGACGCCATCGGAGGTTTCCAGCAGCGCGGCGACGCCGTCGGCGAAACCGGGGTGCCAGAGGGTGAAACTCTGGCCGCGGTCGCGACTGACAAGGAAGTTGCCCGACTGCCCGGCGAGCACGATCAGGCCGCTGCGCAGCCGCAGGCCGTGCAGGAGGAGCGTGGGGACGGGGGAGTCGATGGGTTGCCAGCCGGCGCCGCCGTTGTTGGAGCGGAAGACATGGCCGCGCAGGCCGTGGACGAGCAGTTGGCCGTCGGCCAACGAGACCAAACCGAAGAGCGAGCCCTCGTACGGGGGCGGAACCGGCTCCCAGGCGAGTCCGCCGTCGCGCGAGCGCAGCAACGTGCCGGCTTCGCCGACCAGGAAGATCGCGCCGTCGTTGTGGCGGGCGATCTGGTTGAAATGGAACTGGTCGGGCTGCGGCTCGAGGCGCGTCCAGCTCGCCCCGGCGTCGCGGGTCTGGAGGCAGAGCCCGTAGGCGCCCACGGCGAAGCCTTCCTGCGCATCGGCGAAGAACACGTCGAGCAGGACATCCTCGCGGCCGAGGTCGGCGGAGAGCGCCTGCCAGGTCTCGCCGGCGTCGACGGTTCGGAGGATGGTGCCGAGATGGCCGACGGCCCAACCGTGGTGTGTATCGGGGAAGTGGACACCCGTGAGGGTGGCCCGGGTGGGGACGACGATTTGCCGCCAGGAGCGCCCCTGGTCGTCGGAGAGGAGGATGTGGCCGCGCTCGCCCACGGCGACCAGGCGCGCCCCCGCGGCGGCGAGGTCGAGGAGGAGCGAGCGGGCGGCGAGGGGGGCGAGGACGGAGGCGTTGGTCCCTGGCGCGGCGGGCCGTGGCGCCTGGCCGGTGGCCGGAGGGGGCGTGACGGAGGCGGACGGAACGGAGACCGTTCCGCTACCGAAGGCGGCGGCGAGGGTGGAAAACGCAAGCAGAACGACCGGCACGAGTCGGGGCGTCCTGCGGCGCGGGAGGAGAGGCGATGTGGCCAAGATGGACGGACGGGCTGAACGATGACGAGGCGAGAGCCGTAGGTCAGCGAGCTTGCTCGCGCTCCGGAGGCGCAAGCAAGCTCGCTGGGCTACGAAGTGCCGCCGGCGCTCGCGTCGGCATGGGGCTCAGCGGAGACCTTCGGTGCGCAGGCTGGTGGGCGTGAAGTCCTGCGGCGTGCGGGGCAGATTGAAGCGGTACATCTCGTCCTCGTTGTCGAGGCCATAGGCGAGGTAGCGGCCGTTGATCAAGTCGGTGTGCACCTCGAGCGTGCTCCAGAACGTGCGCACATCGTAGTAGTTGATGCAGTGGGCCTCGGAGACGCGCCAGAGCTGGCCGCGGGCGTCGTATTGGTCGACGGCGAGAATCTGCCAGCTGTCCTCGTCGATGTAGAACGTGCGCCGCGGGTAGATGTGGCTGGTACCCGGCTTGACGGTCGCCTCGACGACCCACACGCGGTGGAGTTCGTAGCGGGCGAGGTCCTGGTTGATGTGCAGCGGGGTGACGATGTCCTTGTACTTCACGTCCTTGCCGTGGAGCTTGTACGAGTTGTACGGGACGATCATCTCGCGCTTGCCGACGAGCTGCCAGTCGTAGCGGTCGAGCGCGCCGTTGAACATGTCGAGCTGGTCGGAGGTGCGGAGGCTGTCGGCAGCGGTGCCTGGGCCGTCGTAGGCGACGTTCGGGGCGCGGCGCACGCGGCGCTGGCCGGTGTTGTAGATCCAGGCGTTGCGGGGCTCCTTGATCTGGTCGAGCGTCTCGTGGACGAGCAGGATCGAGCCGGCGAGGCGGGCGGGGGCGACGACGGTCTGCTTGAAGAGGAAGACGATGTTCTCGAGCTTCTCCGGGGTCATGCCTTCCTGGACATAGGGGAAGAGGAACTCCTCCTCGAAGCGCACGAGGGTGTAGTCGCCGCCGCGGGTGGGCGTGACCTGGTTGATGGTGCGGGCGGCCGACACGCTGCGGAAACGCAGGAGGTGGTTCCACATGACCTCCTGACCGTTGGCCGGGAGCGGGAACGGTGTGCCGATGACGGCGTCGAGCACGCCGTTGCCGTCCTTGGCGAGCGTGGCCGCGGTGGCGTTGCGGGCGGTGGCCTCGTAGATGTACTCGGGATTGGAGAAACTGCGCCGGGTGGGATAGACGACGAGCTTGTAGTCGGGATACGCGGCGAGGAGTGCCTGGTGTCCGGCGGTGAGCTGGTCCTGGAACTGGGCGGCGTTGTCCTTGGTGATCGTCTGGAGGGGGGCGTCGGCGGCGAACGGGTCGGGATGGTGCATGCCGGGCTTGTAGCCGGCGGGCGCCTCGGTGATGCCGCCGGTCCAGGCGGGGATGGTGCCGGCG
>JAEXPQ010000352.1 GCA_023446735.1 Verrucomicrobiota bacterium | reverse complement strand
GCCTCGGCCTACGACTCGATGAAGACCGGCAACGAGCTCACGAACCTCGGCGACATCCTCGACGAGGCCACCAAGGGCTAACGTTTCCCGCCGGCCCCTGTGGCCAGCAACCTCTCAAGGCGCCCGGTTTCGACCGGGCGCCTTTTCTTTTCTTGTGCTGAGCGGCGGTGCGGAGCGTGGCTCAGGTGTACCTCCGCGAGTTTCCAACCCATGGGCGGACCGCCCCTGCCACGAGGATCGCCTGTCGGCGGACGGCTGTAGGTGAAGAGCGGTAGCTTCACCTACAGCGCCGTGGCGCGGCCTTCAGGCCGCGATGGTCTCGCCGCATCCGCGCAACACCCGCGGGATGAATCCCGCGCTACGGCCGATCGCTTCGGCTTCGACCCAAACCTCGCCCTGCCGCCGGAGCCCGAAGTCCGGCCGCACCCTCCGCGATTTCTCGCTCGCGCCCGCCTGCCCGTTGGCGAGTAATGCGCCCGCGATGAGGCCCCACGTCATGTTGGTGTTCCAGATGCGCTACGAGGAGAGCATCGCCATGCTCAAGGGCATCGTGCACTACGAACGCTCGCACCGGACGTGGGAACTCTTCCATGACGACGAGGGCCGCGCCGAGTTCGACCCGGAATGGTTGAATAGCCGCGAGTGGAAGGGTGTTGTCAGCCGGCACACCACCCCCGCCTTCGCAGCGCGGTGCCGCGAGCGGGGAATCGCCCTCGTGGACCTCAACGACTCCCCGGTGATTCCGGGGGTGCCGAAGATCCGGCCGGACAACCGCGGCCTCGGGCATCTCGGGGCCGAGCATTTCCTCGAGCGCGGGTTCCGCTCGTTCGCGTTCTGCGGCTATTCGAACTGCGGATGGGCCGCCGAGCGTCGCGAGGGGTTCCTCGAGGCGCTGCGCCTGGCGGGCCACGATTGCGAGGTCTACGACGTGCCGCATTCCGAGGATCCGCTGCCGTCCTGGGACAACCGCAACCTCGCCTCCCTCGGCGTGTGGCTCGGGCGCCTGCCGCGCCCCACCGGCGTGATTGCCTGCAACGACTACCGCGCCCAGCAGGTCTTGTACGCCGCCCACCACGTGGGGCTCCAGGTGCCGGAGGATGTGGCGGTGCTTGGCATCAACAACGACACGATGCGCTGCGACCTGTCGACCCCGCCCCTGTCCAGCGTTGTCACGAACGGTTTTCAGGCGGGTTTCCACGCGGCCGAGTGCCTGGCGCAGCTGATGGCCGGCCGGTCGGTGGAGCAGATGGACCAGCGTATCGAGGGCTTGGGGGTGATCACCCGCCATTCATCCGATGTGCTCGCGATCGCCGACAAGACGGTGGCGACGGCGCTCGCGGTGATCCGCGAGCAGGCCTGCCGCGGCATCACGGTCGACGAGGTCCTGAAGCAGGCGATCACCTCGCGCAGCCAGTTGGAAAAGAAGTTTCGCGCCTACATCGGGCGTTCGCCGCAGGCGGAGATCCGGCGGGTGCAGGTGGCGCGAATCCGCCAGTTGCTGGTCGAGACCGACCTTCCGCTCAAGGAGATCGCGGAGCTCACCGGCTTCGAGCACGTGGAGTACCTGTGCGTGGTGTTCAAACGGCTCACGGGCGAGGCGCCCGGCGGCTATCGCAAGCGAATGCAGATCGACCAGCGCTCCTGAAAGGGCGAAGCGCGGGACCGCGCGTTCCGCCGTGTCGCACGCTGGAGCCGGGAATGGGATTCGAACCCACGACCTACGGTTTACGAAACCATGTAAGCGCCGAATGGGCAGTGGTTTACCTATGAAGCGTTACGCACGGAAATGCACCGAAATGTCCAGAACCGCTGTTTTAACCGCAACAAGAGTGCAACAGGTGGGGGCACGAAAAAGCCCCCGGTGTGGGCCGGGGGCGATTCAGCGCGAGCGTCTCGTGGGTGCCGTGATGCTGGCGCGGCGACGGCGGCGGTCAAGCACCGCGAGCGGCGAGTATGCGGCGCAGGTATGCGGCCTGCTGGCGGATCGTCGCATTGCCCTCCTCGATCTCGTCGCGGCCGAGAGTCCGGAAGCCATCGGCTGCGCGCGAAGCAGCGGCCTGCGGATCCGAGTGGATCTCCATCGCCTTCTCGACAGTCATGTTCTCGGCGTAGGCAATCAACTCAGCGCCGCACCTGTCTTCTGGATGGATCAGGTTGCCGCGAAGCACGTCCTCGGCGTCCTCGATGATCTGGTCGAGGTCTTCCCGGAGGAGCGTTACGTTGATCGACTCGGCGACGTTTTCAGGGGCGTTGGCGGCCACAAGCCGCGGCCCCTCTTCGATGTTGTTGAAGCGCTCATCGACGGTGAAATCCTCAAGGTAGTACTCGGTGTCGGCGCAGAGGAGCGACGCGACGGCGTTGGCGGCATACTGCGCCGGGGTGTAGCCGACAACTCCACATGCCTTCTCCATCAGCTTGGCGACGTCGGCCGGGAGGTTGAACGAGAACGAGACGAGCGGCTGCGTGGCCGCGGTGGTGGTGCTGGGGTTGGACATGATGCTATCTCCAAACAAAAGCGACCGCACCCTGGCAGAGTTGGAACGGGCACAGCAGTGCCCCTCCGCTTCAGGTGCGGCCGCAATTCGTTTCTGCTGTTTTCCGGGTTCCAAGCCGGATGATCTCCAAGGATCATGGCGCGGACACTGTCCGCACCGCGGGAAAGGGTCAAGTCTGCGACTGATGCCTATCAGGCATCACCGGCCACCCGAAGCGCGGCCTCGACACCGCCAGCGATGGCATCGGCAAGCGGCTCCACAACCTCGGCAGGCAGGAGGCGATTGCCGTCGACTAGCGACTGGATGCAGCATTCGCGCACGCTCATTCCATCGATCGCGGCGGCGGCCTGGATAACCCGGGCGCTCGAGACAGAAATATCGCACCGCGCGGAGAGTTTGCCGAAGTCGTCAGTGAATAGATGCGCAACAACCCCGCCGCACATCTTCGTGGATCCAAGGTAACGCGGGCTCATACTCCGATGACCCCGAACCCACCCTTGCGCCGCTGGATCGCATCCATGACGCCGGACCTCGCGGCCTCGTAGGTCTGGCGAAGCCCCTCGGCGAGCTGGGCCTGCGAGACGCCGGCCTGGAAATGGAGATGCTGCACGACGCTCACTCCGCCACCGCCTCCGCCGATCGCTTCTCGCAGCCGGTCGTTGCTCACGATGGTGCCGGCGGAATCAGGAACGAAGAGCTCCGGGCCTTCCTCGCCGACGACGGATACGCGCCCAGTCGGAGGACGGCCACCGTCGGCGAAGCCGAGCGCCTTCATGAAGCCCCCAACTAGGCCGTTGTCGCCATCTTTGCCTGAGCCAAACAAGCCATTGAACAGCGGCTCGGTGACGTTGCGCCGGGTCCACAGCCTCAAAAGGTCCTCCTCGAGCCCAGAGATTACGTCGCTCAGCTTCCCGCCCTCAACAATCGCGTCTTCGAAGGCCGACGTGAACGTCATGCCGAGCTGGCGGGCTGCGTCGGTTGCGCCTTTTGCGCTGCCCGCGATCTTCTCGTTTGCCTCTGCGGATTTCCTGTCGATGGACCCGAAGAACTCGTCGAGCTCCTTGTCCATCACCTCGACCTTCACGTCGGCAATCTTCTCGTTCAGATCAAGACGTCGTTCCTCCAGGTTTACCGCTTTCTCCAGACCGGCCGCCGTCCGAGTGTCGGCCTGTGCTATCTCCGCAACCACGCGCGCACGCTCCTCGACAAGTTGGTTGAGCTGTTCGGCTGGCGCCAGCTTGGCGAACTCCACATCCGCCTGACGCTCGCCGATTGCAATCATGCGCTCGTTGAGATCTCGCTCCGCTTGCTTGAGCTCGATACGCTTCTTCGTTGCCTCCGTCTCCAGCCTGAACGCTTCGCCGGAGTCGGTGCGCCCGGCCTCAACCGCGGCTTTCTGGAGCGCGGTCGACTCCTCTTTCAGTCGGTCGATCCTTGCGCCCAGGGATTCGCCAACAAGATCCTCCTGCTTGTAGGTATCGAGCATCTTCGCGTAGGCTTCGGCTGTCTTGCGCGCGGCTTCCTCCGCTGCCTTCGCCGCCTCCTCGAGCTCCTTCTGGCGCTTGGCTGCCTCCTTTGCCGCCTCGGCCGAGCTCTGCGCCGCCTGCTCGGTTTCGGCGTAGGCATCACTTGCGGCATCCCACCCGTAAACAGCGGCTCCGGCCAGATAGCCAAGCCCCTGCCCGACCTCGGCGAACAAGCTGATTCCGCTCGCAATCCATTTGTCGATCTCTCCGCGAGCATCGGCAAACAGCGCCTTCGCCTGCTGGATACTCGAGACCGTGCTCTGGTCGATTCCGGGGATCTCGCCAATGTTCTCGATGACGTGGCGAATCTCGCGATTGACGAGTGAGAGCGCGTTTTCAGCACCGAGGAAGCCGAGACCGAGCTTCATCCCGACCTTGCTCATGTCGTCGTTGATCTTCTTCGCGGCTCTCCCGATCTCGGAATGCCAGCTCTTGCCCATGCGCGCGATCTTCGCGTTGGCCTGCGAGATCTGCGCGTCGAGGCGTTGCAGCTCAAGATTGAGCCGAACATTCAGTTCGCCGACTGTAGTTGCCATAATGTGATCTTGGGGTTGTTACGCTACGCGCTTCGCAAAACCCGCCTGCACCATGTCGGCGGAGCGGTCGGTGTAGATCGCGGAGTTGGCGGCGAAGGAGTGCCCGAGCGCTTGCGCCGCGGTCCTTGTGTACCACCACGCGCCATTGGATACGGTCGCCGAGTCGGTGAAGCGTTCAACGAGCGCAATCCCGAACTCGGGCCGGACCGCTCGGAGCGCGTTGCACGCCGTCGTCAGGTCGGAGGAGCTCAAGCCGGACGGCAGATAGACGCGCGGGAGCTCGAGCCGGTTGGGGACGTTGTTGACGATGGCGCGCACGGCGTCGGCGTCATAGAGCGGAACGCCCGACGCATCGAAGGCTTGAGGGTCAACGCTACAAAGCGCGCCCCTGGCTCTGTCGTGCATGTCGCGCGAGTTGTTCGGGTCGTCGGTGTACTCGGCGAGGATCTCGGAAATCTTGAGGAGGCGCATGGTGGTGCGGGTTGAAAGTGTGCCGGCCTGGACACGTTGCCCCGCGGCCGGCGGTACGGGTCAGGATTCAGGGCCGCCCGACGTGTGCCTTGCGGGAAGGAGTCGGCCCCGACATGAAGCGGAAATCAGGTCGTGATGAAGTCCTTGCAGGCGACGAAGTGCGCCGGCGAGCGGACCGCGGCGTCGACGTAGGCGTTGACGACCAAGCGCACGATGCCCTCGGTGGCCTTCGTATACGGGTCGACGATGATGTCGGCAGCGTTGCCCCACTGCCCCAGGACGAGCTTGGAGAAGTCGCCGAAGACCATCGCGGAGAGCGCGGTGCCGCTGCCCTTGGTGAGGTTGCCGGGCATCGATCGGGTGTAGCCGGCGGCGTAGCCGTTGAGCGTGGTAGCGTTCTCGGCGATGAAGGGCAGGTTCGTGGCCTTCTGCACCCGCTTGAGCTTGGCGAGCAAGCGCGGCGTGCCGACGTAGCCGAGCGAGGCGCCCTCGGCCATGTCCTCAAGACCGGCCTCGAGGTTGAGGATGTCGGCCCAGACCGGCGCGGCGCCGTTGGCGTTGGTGGTGTTGTCGGCGGCCCCGCCGGCGTACACAAGCCCGATGCCCGACGTGCTCAGGATGCGGCGGGGCTGGTTATTGGTCGCGGTGCCGGCGAGGGCAGCGCGCTCCCACAACTCGGCGATGGCGGCCACGAGTTCACCGCGGAGGAGCGCCTCCACGTCCGGGCTGGACTGCTTGAGGAGTTGGACCGAAACGTCGACGAAGGCGGCAGCGCGGTGCGGCGTGAGCTTCACCGACGGCATCGTCCCATCCTGTTCGTCGCCCTCGCCATTTTCCGTCTCCCAGCCGGCGGTGATACCATCGACGCGGGGAAGAACGAGGTCGCCAACCAGGCCCGAGAGGACGGTAGCACCGAGGCGGCGAACAACCATGCGCTCGCGAACGCCAGCGAGGACGGAGCCCACAGAGGTGGCAACACCCGCAACGCCGTGGGTCGTGTCGGCGGTAACACTGAAGTCGCGGCGGCCAACGGGGAGGTCCAACGGGATCGCGAAGCCATGCACGGCCGGCAGACCGGCGGCGCAACGCTCGTGCATCTCGGCCTCGGCGCCTTCGAGCTGGCGACCATCGCAGCGGGCGCGAATGGCCCGCAGAAGTGAAAACTCGTGCTCCGGGGTGCTCTGCTCCACGGCAGCGGAGCGGGCGAGCTCGGCGCGCGTGGCGGCCATGCCGGCGTCAACCTGGCCCTGGAGGTCATCGGCGGAGGCGTTCAGGTCGGCGACAAGCGCCTTCTCGTCTTCGGTCATCGAGCGGCCGGCGCTCTGGGCCCGGCTCGCGACATCGGCGGCACGGCGCAGAAGCGCGCCCCGCCGTTCGAGTAGTTCTTTGGAACGGTTCATGTGTGTTTGTTTTCCTATTACTTGCAGACTTCGGCCGAAGCCGACGGTTGTGTCGGCGGGGATGCCGACGATGGAGATTTCCAAGGGCTGCCAGCGCTTCGCCACCATCCGGCCGGCTTCGCGCACGGCATCGGCGACGACGTAGCCGACAGAGACGCCGCGGCGGATGCCGTCGCGCACGTCGCGGAGAATGTTCTGGGCGAACTGCGAAGCGGAGAAGCGGACGAGCGCGCGGCCCTTGCGCGCCGTCTCGTCGATCCACGCCCGCTCAACAACGGCGACGACCCGCTCGACATCGTGCTCGAACAGGACCGGCGCGCCGGAGTTCAGCCTGGCGAGGTCGACAGAGCCGGCGCGGTGAAGAAGAACCTCGTCAACGTCGCCGCGCGCAACGGGCGCCTCGCTCGAGAAAGAGAGTTCGAGGGTGTTCGGCCCGACGGCGCGAACGCTGGCGATTTCAGCGCGGCGATTCATCGCGCGGCCTCCTCTTTGTCGGGACCGACGATGCCGGCCACGATGCGGACGGCGTTCGAGGCAGCGTGCACCGCGTCCGGCGAGTAAACGAGCGTCCCGTCGCCGAGGCGGCCGATGGGGCGGATCAAACCGAGCTTGCGAAGCCCTGCCATCGCGGCGCCGGTGCGATTCGCACGGCGGGCGAGCTCGGCCTCGGAGTAGAAGGTGGGAAGGTCGTCATTCATCTGGAAGCACAATCATGCATTCACTTGCCCGTGTCACTGTCGCAGGTGTTCCGGTACGTTCCGGCGTTTCGTCGGGTAGACACTTTCCCGGGTGAAATCAGGATGGGCGGCGAGCCATGCACGCGCCTCGGCGAGTGTCGCGCGCCGTCCCGGCATCGGGAAACCGGCCTTCACCATCGCGTGAACGTAGCCGCGGCCGCGGTAGAGTTCTGCCGCCAGGTGTTTGATCGGGAGAAGATCGTTGTTCATTCTGGCATGAAGTTCGAAAACGACGTTTGTTTTGGCTGTGGGAACGCGCTCCGTCTACGGGTGCGCAGGCTGTGGACTTTGCGGTGGCTCTCCGTCAGTCGGAGACTCCGCGATAATCAGACGAGGCGATCGCGGTATGCTGGAAGCCGCTGGCCTGCTGCTGCTCCTCCATCTCAGCGTATCCAGCGGCCCGGCTGCGCTGTCCCGCCACCACTTGTTGCTGGTCACGGGTGAGCTCTTGCCAGCGGGATGGGATGGACTCGGGATCTTGGCCCATCGATTGCGCGCGGTCGCGTAGAAGTGGGCGCCAGCCGGGAATCTCGGGCACGGGCGCGGCCGCCTTGGGCGTGCCTTTGGCCGCTCGCTTCACCGCGGCGAGCGCAGCGTCGAAGGCGTCGGCGGGGCTCGCGAACGTGTCGCCGTAGTTGATCTTCGCCCCTCGCCACTCGGCGTAGGCATCAGCGGCGGCGGCGGTGTCGAAGTTGAATCTCGCGGCCAATCTTCGCTGCTGTTCCGGGGTAAGCGAAGCGAAATCAGGAGGAGAGAGAGGGAGCGGCTTGGCCTCTGTCACAGAGTCTGTGACAGGCTCTGTGACACCGTTACGTACTCTCTCGTCCTCTTTCGTCACGTCCCGTTTCGTCTCCGGAGGTAGGAGTGCAGAGGAAGGAGGGATGCTTTCCGCGGCCGGCCCTTGGTGCTTGGCGGCCTTGGCCTCGCGAGCCTTGAGCAACGAGGCGTGGCGGGCGGCCGGGAGCCCATAGACGCCATCCCAGTCGACTAGGACGCCGTCGGCGCGGAGGAAGCCCGCTTCCTTGAGCGCGTCGACCAAGACGTCGCCCTTGCCCTTGTAGCGCAATTCATCCGCCAGCACGTCGGGCGGGTAGGCGGAGAGATTCCCATCGGGGGCCTGCTCGGCAGCGAAACACCATAGGCGCGGCACCACCCAAAGGGCGCGCTCGCCTATCCTGGCGCGCAATTTGTGCGTGCGCGCGTCGCCATAGAAGGCGCAATCGAGGCGAATCCATCGGCTCATGCATCACCACCTTCCAGCTCGTCCTTGAGCTGTTGCAGCCGGCGCCGGGCGCGCTCGCGGTCGGCGGTGTCCGCGGCGATCAACTCGCCCGCCGTTTTCGGTTCGGCGCGCTCGGGCGTGAAGCGCTCGGGAATCGCCAGCTCCATCTGGCGCTCGGTCGAGAGGTCATGGAGGCAATCATCGGCGCCCATGTTTCACCTCCGATCCGCGCAGAATCATGGGGTCGAGCCGGCGGCGGCACGGTCGATCGGTCCCGGCGAGAATGCGCTCGGCCAAGCGGCGGGTTGATCCGCTCATGCGGTTCCTGCGAATGGCGGTCTTCACGCGGCCACCTCCCGGGCGTTCAGGTAGGCGGTGAGCGTGGCGCGCCGAATGCGGATGCACCGGGCGCTCAGGCGGACCACGGGCAGCTTGCCAGCTGCGATCTCCTTTTCGAGAAAACGACGGCTGACGCCAAGCTCGGCGGCGGCCTCGTTGATGGTGGGATTCGGCGTCTCGGCTGTGTGGTTGGTTTGGTGTGTCATCTGTGACCGCACCGAAACGCACCAATGAACTGCTGGAAAGAATCCCCTTTCCCGGTAAGTATTACCCCCTCTCTCGGGACGGGAAATATTGCTTACGGAATGCTGCTAGAATGTTCGCCTCAGCCTTCGTTGAGGGGGGGCGGAGGGCCTTCGGTACGCGCTCCCAAATATCCTTTCCCTTCAGCTCTGGGTGGCTGTGCATAATGGCGGCGAGGGCCTGATTCCTCTGTTCGGTGACGCTCGCCACCTTGGGGCGTCCGATTTTCTCAAGGCGTTGGGCTTGGGCAACCCATTCGGTAATGGTAGCCCCGGCGTTATAGGCGGCGGCCATCAGCTGCCTTTCCCTTGGCGTGGCAGTTTTGGCTGCCATGGAGAGGAACTGTATGTGCTCCGCAGCCAACAATCCCCAATGAGCGGCCGGATCCTTCAGCGCGCCGTCCACCGTGGAGAGGTTGACGCCGTCCTTCATCCAGTCGCCAAAATCACTCTCTTCCCACCCCCGGTCTTTGGGGAACATGCGAGCTACATCCATGACATTGCTATTTAGGTGCGCCACCTCCCGCATAAAGGTTTCGGAGTCTGGTTCTAGCAACCCGGCGGTGCGTGCGCGGTGAATGTCGGGGCCGGCGATTTGTTTTGGTGCCCGTTTGCTCACGACGCCACCACCTTTCCCTGCATGTCCACAACCCTGCCTGCGGCGACCGGCGGCATGATCTCCCACCACTTGGCCGCGGCATCGGGTCGCACTACGTTGCGGTAGTGGTTGTAGAGCATCTCGGCGTCAGGGTGGCCAAGCTGGGCGGCGACGGCGCCGGCATCCTGGAAGTGGGCGACATGGTAGGACGCGTACGAATGCCGCAGCCCGTTGTCGGGCCAGTGCTTGAGCTTGGCACCCTTGCGGGCGGCCGGCAGTAGCTCCTTTTCCTTCGCGGCGCGGACGCGGCCGGTGCAGGTGGAGTAGGGCGCCAGCCACGCGGCGAGGTTGGGCAGGATCTTCACAAAGCGCCGCTGCGAGTTCTTGGCGTTCCTGCTCTTCACCTCGATCAGCCCGGAGGCGAGGTCGACGTGCGACCACTCGAGCCGGTCGATCTCAGAGCGGCGCAGTCCGGCAAAGGCACCGATGACGAGCGCCGGCACAATCTCAGCGTCGGCAGCGCCGAGGAGGGCGATCATCTCGGCCGGCGTGAAGATCTCCGGTTCGTTGCTCTCCACCTTGATCTTGGCGATCTCGGCAACCGGGTTGTCGGGGCGGTAGCGGCGGGTGATGGCGTAGGCGAAGAAAGCGTGCAGGACGGTGCGGAAGTTCTTCCGGCTCACGGGCGAGAGGGGTAGGGCGCGCAACCAATCGTCGACTTCGGGGCCGGTGATGGCGGCGACCTTTATCGTACCGAAGTCCTCAGCGAAGCGGCCGAGGCGCGAGCGCAGGTCTTGGAGGTAGCGGACCTTCTTCCCATCCTGCTTCTTGGCCTTGAGGATCTCCTCCTTCAGCTCCTCCACCGTGCAGCTCTTGGCGGTCCGTTGCAGATACGTTGCAGTGAACTCGGCGGCCTCCACCACGCTCTTGCCGTGGGGGGCCAGGATCTCCTTCGCCTTGGCCAGGTCGAGCCGGTCCTGCGCGGTGAACGAGTCGGCCGCCGTGCCGTACTTCTTGTGGTCCTGCACGCGCCGCACGATCTCTGCCTCGGCGAGGGCGCGGGTGGCGAAGAAGAGGCGCAGCGGCTTCCCGTTCTCCTTGAACCCCTGCACGAGCCACGAGGCGCGGTCGCCGTGGTGTTTCCACTCCACGCGACGAACGGACGGACGAAGCGGCTTCATGCGCTTCTGTTCGTATCTTTCGGCGACAAGTGCAACCCAAATGCAACGGCAGCGAATTTTGGAATTCGCGTTTCTTTCCTAAGTCGTTGCACCGCGCTGGAGCCGGGAATGGGATTCGAACCCACGACCTACGGTTTACGAAACCGTTGCTCTACCACTGAGCTATCCCGGCGAACCGGCGGATGTGAGAGGGCGAGAGAACACTGTCGCCGGGCCGAGGCAAGTGTTTTGGCGACGAGTTTTTCCGCGTGGCGCCCGGTCGCCTCCTGCACGCGCGGCGGGGCTCTTGAACGGCGAAAGAAAGATTCGATTCCTGGGCGGAATGCAGTAATCAGATCCAGCCCCCGCAACGAGTCTCCTCCCAATCAGATTCGGCACCGGCGAAGATCCCGCCGGGCTCCGCGCCCGCCGCTGTTCTTCGTCGGCTCCGACGAGTGGATGAACCGGAAAACCCACGCCTCCATAGTTTGCATGCAGCCGCCAGGTCCGCGCTTCCTGCGCGCCCTCCGGTTCGTGTGGTGGTGTGCGCTCGCGCTGGCCCTGGCCCGGCCGGAGGCGGTGTCCGCCCAGTCGTCGGAGGTCGACCGCACGATCCGCAACCCGGACGTGGTCTGGTCCATGTCGACCGAGGAGCGGGCGCGTTCCTACCCGCTCCGGCTCGAGGGACGGGTGAACTTCGTCGATCCGTTGTGGGGCAATCTCTGGATCGAGGTGGAGGGGCGCGGGCGATTCCTCCCGCTCGCGGTCGCGAATCCGCCCGCGTTGCGCAACGGGCAGCGGGTGCGGCTCGAAGGCACCCTGGTGCCGGTCCAGGGGCTCTCGGCGGACCGGGTGCGGGTCACCGTGCTGGACGAGCAGGTGGAAATTGTTCCGGTGTCGACGATCGGCCGCATCAGCGAGGTGCGAACGTTCGATCGCGAGGTCGTGCTCGCCGAGGGCTACGTGGATGAACAGCAGTTGATCGATAGCCAGCACCTGCGGCTCACCCTGTTGATCGACGACCGCCGGGTGATCTGCTGGGTGCCCCCGGACCCGTTCGCGCTCCTGCCGGAATGGCAGGGGAGTTTTGTCCGTTTGACCGCGGTCTATTCCGGCCGGATCGACCCGACGGGCACCGAGGCGAGCGTCGAGCTCTGGGTCGCGCGGCAGAGCGATGTCGTCGAGATCGGGACGATCGCCTCCGACCCGCGGTTCGACCTTCCGGTGTCGCCGTGCAGCCGGATCAACGAACTGGGGTTGGGCACCGTGGTGCGGGTGCGCGGGCAGATGCGGCGGCGCGACATCGGTTCCCATTTCATCCTGCGCGACCGGACCGGCGAGGTGCTCGTGCACAGCCTCCAGCGCGAGCGGCTGCCCACCGGCACCGAGATCGAGGTGCTTGGGCGCACGGCGATCGTGGGCTCCCGCTGGGTGTTGCAGTCGGCCTTCTTCCGGCGCGCGCAGACGTCGGCGGAGCATCCGGCCGCCGAGGGCCACGTGCTCGATCGGATCGAGCGCATCCGCAGCCTGACCGCGGCGCAGTCCGCGGAGGGGCGGAGCGTGGATATCGGCGGGATCGTGACGTGGTCGCTGCCGGACGCCGACTTCTTCTTTCTGCAGGACCTGAGCGGGGGCATTCGCGTCCGTCTGCCCGAGGGGCTCGCGCCGCCTGCGTTGCAGAAAGCCGTCCGGGTCGAAGGCCGGACCCAGCGCGGTCCGTTCGGTGCCACGGTGGAGGCGACGAAGTTGCACGATGTCGGATCGATGGCGCACCCGTTCCCCAAGCGTCTCACCTACACCCAGGCCATCACGGGCAGCGAGGACGGCCAATGGGTGGAGATGCGCGGCTTCATCCGCCGGACGGCCTCCGAAGGCGACTGGCGTTGGATCTATGTGACAACCCCGGACGGCGAGTTCGTGGGGCACCTCCACTCACCGGTGAACTTCGTGGCGACTCCGGGCTCGTTGCTGCGCGTCAAGGGCGTCTGTGAGGTGACCGCCGATGCCAAGAACCGGATCAACGGGGTCCGGCTGCGGATCCCGTTCCTGCACGACATCATCGTGGAGGAGGATGCGCCGGCCGAGGTGTTCGACCTGCCGGCGCGCCCGATCGCCGATCTGCGGCAGCTGTTCGCAATGGAGGAGATCGTCCGCGCCCGGATCTCGGGCCAGGTGCTCCACCACGTACCGGGCCAGTACCTCGTGGTGCAGGAGGGCGATTCCAGCGTGACCGTATTCAGTCGCGAGCCCGGCCAGCTGGCGCCGGGCGACCGGATCGACGCGGTGGGCATCGTCGGCCAGGAGGGCGCGCGGATCGTCCTGCGCGAGTCCGTCTTCCGCCGCACCGGAGCGGGCCCCGCGCCGGTGCCCTCGGCGGTACCGGACCTCTCCGTCCAGGATTTCCGGCACGACCTTCGGCTGGTTCGGGTGCGGGGGACTTTGCTCGATTCGTCGCGGCACGCCGACCGGCTGCATTTCACGCTGCAGGCGGACAATGCCATCTTCGATGCGGAGCTGGCGCATCCCATGGGGGCCGCGCCGGCGGGCGTTTTCTCCCGCGGCATGCTGCTGGAGCTGACCGGCATCTACCGGATCGCCTTCGACGATTTCGATCGGCCGCGGGGTTTCCAGGTGCAGTTGCGCACGGTGGACGACCTGATCGTGCTGCGGAAAGCGCGGTTCTGGACGGTGCCGCGGGCCTTGGCGGTGGCGGGCGGTCTCGGCGGGTGCACGTTGCTGGTGTTCCTGTGGGTGGCCGCGTTGCGCCACCGGGTGCGCCGCCAGACCGAGCAGATCCGGGCCCAGGTGGAGAAACAATCGAACCTCGAGGCCGAGCTCGAGCGGGCCCAACGTTTCCGCTCGCTGGGGCTGCTCGCCGGTGGTCTTGCACACGACTTCAACAACCTGCTCACCGGTATCCTCGGCAATGTCACGCTGGCGATGCTCGACGACAAGGCCCTGCAGGCCGCGGGCGACAGCCTGCGGGACATCGAGGCCAGCGCCAAACGCGCCCGTGATCTCACCCAGCAGTTGGTGACCTTCGCGAAGGGGGGGGATCCGCTGCGCGACAACGTCGATCTCTCCTCGCTGCTCCATCGGGCGGCCGGTTTCGCCCTCAGCGGCGCGAAGGCCCGCGCGGAGTTCGCGATCCCCGGCGACCTGTGGCTCGTCCATGCCGACCGCGACCAGCTCGGGCGGGCCGTGCAGAATCTCCTGGTCTACGTCCGCGGCACCCTGATGGACGGCGGTATCATCTCGGTGCGGGCCGAGAACGAAACCACCCAGGAGCGTTCGGGAGTGGTTGCGGCCGGCCGCTACGTGCTGGTCACGATCGAGGACCGCGGCGCGGGTCTGCCGCCGGAGCGCCTCCCGGGGTTCTTCGATCCCTACGCGGCGACCAAGTTCGGCGACGACCGGTTCTCGCTGGCGATCGCGTATTCGATCGTGAAACGCCATGGCGGCCACCTCGAGGTCGAATCGGCGATGGGCGAGGGCACGACCTTCCATCTTTGGGTGCCCGCCGCCGACGAGCAGGCGCGCGTCGCGGTCGGGTCGGAGCACCCGGAGCCGGCGTTGCCGCTTGAGATCGCCGGCACCCGCGTCCTGCTGATGGACGACGAGGACACCATCCGCCGGCTCGGCGAACGGCTGCTGCGCCGGCTCAACTGCGAGATCCGGACCGTGCCGGACGGCGCGAGCTGCATCGCGGCGTATCGCGAGGCCATGACGGCCGGACGCCGTTTCCAGGTCGTGATCCTCGACCTTACCGTGCCCGGCGGGATGGGCGGCCGGGAGTGCATGGCGGAGTTGCTCAAGCTCGACCCGAACGTGCGCGGCATCGTTTCCAGCGGCTATTCCAACGACCCGGTGATGGCAAATCACCGACAGTACGGCTTCCGGGCGGTGGTGCCGAAGCCCTATGCCGTGACGGTGCTCGCCGAGTCGATCCGCAAGGTGCTCGGCGCCCCGGTCTGAGGCGTAACGATTCGATCGCCGCGGAGGCCAGCGAGCTGGCTCGCGCCCCGGGAAGCGCGTGCGCCGCGGCCCACCGGGTTCACCTTTGGCCCGGGCGCCGGTTCTCGTAAGGCGCCGATGAGAAACGCTGGTGCTGCAACCTTGGGTTGCGGGTCGCGCGGCCGCCGTGGTAATCCGGGGACATGAGCGAAAGCCTCTCGGTCGTGTCGATCTGGCGGGCGCAAGTCCTCGTCGGGGTGTTTGCCGTGCTCTCCTGCATGGCGGTCGCCGCGGCGCTGGTGAGCGGCTGGCCGTTGCTCTCGGTGCTGTTCCTGCCGTTGATGGCGGCAAGCGTGCTGCTGCTCCTGACCTACGGCCCGATTCGGGCGGACGGGGAGGGCTTGTGGATGGAGGGTTCGTTGGAATCCGTGGGCATGCGCTGGGACGAGATCCGGCAGATCCGCTTCGGCCGTTTCCAGCTCGTGCTCGAGGGCGACGGTAAGCGGCTGGTGTTGCCGAAGCCGTGCTTCTGGAGCGGCCCGGGCAGCACCAAGGTCCACGGTTACCTCAAGATGCTGTCGCGCGACTACCTCACGCCCCCGCCGCCGAGCCGCACCGCCGATCTTGTCTTGAGCCGCAACGTGGTGAGGATCGCCCCGCCAACCCTCAAGTAACCGATGCCCGCTCCCGCGCCCGGCGCCTCGCCCCATCTCGACTTTCGCAATACCAACACGCTTTGGTGCAGCGTCCTCGCGGAGACGCTCGTGCGGTGCGGCGTGACCGCCGCGGTGGTTTGTCCGGGCTCGCGTTCCACGCCCCTCACGACCGCCCTGGCCCGCCATCCGGCGATCGAGGCGATCCCGGTGCTCGACGAGCGCTCGGCGGCGTTCTTTGCCCTCGGTCTCGCGAAGCGGGGCGGTCGGCCGGTCGTGCTGGTCTGCACTTCGGGAACCGCCGCCGCGAATTTCCTGCCGGCGATCGTCGAGGCGAAGGAGGGCGGGGCGCCGTTGCTGGTGCTGACCGCCGATCGGCCGCCGGAGCTGCGCGACTGCTCCTCCGGGCAGACGATCGACCAGCAGAAGCTCTACGGCGGAAGCGTGTCGTTCTACCACGAACTTGCGGTGCCGGAGGCGCGGCCCGAGCTCCTCCGCTACCTGCGGCAGACCGTCGCGCAAGCGTGCGAGCGCGCCCTGCGCCCGTACCCGGGCCCGGTGCACCTTAACGCGCCGTTCCGCGACCCGCTCGCCCCGCTCGCCGACGCGACCGCCGAGCCGCTGCGCCCCGCGCTCGACGAGAGTTTCTTCGTCCATCTCGCCCCGTCGGCCGCGTCCGCGCTCGTGGCGACCTGGACGCCGCCGGCGACCGCCCGCGGCGTGATCGTGGCCGGGCCGGCGAGTCCGGCCGATCCCGCGGCCTACGCCCGGGAGGTGGGCCGGCTGGCGCGCACGCTCGGCTGGCCCGTGCTGGCCGACGCGCTCTCCCCGGTGCGCCACCGTGCGGCGGAGGGCGCGTGCTTGGTGTCCAGCTACGACGCGCTGTTGCGCGACGAGGCCCTGGCGGCCGCGCTGCGGCCGGAGGCGGTGCTCTGCCTCGAGGGCTGGCCGACCAGCAAGGTGCTGCGCAACTGGCTCGAGCGCAGCGGCGCCGAGGCGACGCTGGTGACAAACCGGCCCGACAATCGCGACGGCCTGCACCTGCGCACGCGGCAGATCGCCGCCGATCTCGCCTCGCTGGCGATCGAGGACCCCCGGCCCGAGAGCGACTATGTCGGTCGCTGGGCGGCGGCCGAGGCGGCGACGGCGGCGCGCCTCGCGGCCGCGCTGGCGGCGGAGGCGCGACCGTTCGAGCCGAAGGCGACCTGGGTGCTCGCGCAACACCTGCCCGAGCGGACGCCGGTTTTCGTGGCCAGCAGTATGCCCGTGCGCGATGTGGAGTACTTCTGGCCGCAGAACGCGCGGGGCGTGCGGTTCTTCTTCAACCGCGGCGCCAACGGCATCGACGGCACGCTCTCGACCGCGCTCGGCGTGGCGCACGGCGGGGCCCCGGCGGTGCTGCTCACCGGCGACCTCTCGCTGTTGCACGACGCGAATGGCTTTCTGTTGCGCCCGAAGCTGCGCGGCAGCCTGACGGTTGTGCTGATCAACAACCGCGGCGGCGGGATCTTCGAGCATCTGCCGGTGGCGAAGTTCGACCCGCCGTTCGAGGAGTTTTTCGCCACGCCGCAGGAGGTCGACTTCGCGGCCTTGTGTGCGGCGCACGGTGTGGCCCACACCGTGGTGCCCGACTGGGCACAACTGGCGCAGCAGGTGGCAGTGCTGCCCGAGCGGGGGGTGCGCGTGCTGGAGGTGCGCACCGACCGGAAGCTGGACGCCGCCGCCCGGAAGGCGTTGCTCGACGGCCGCGGGTAAGGGCTTGGCGGCGGCGACCCGACTCGGCCGTGTTCCGGAAGACGAGGGCCCAATCTATGTTGATCCGACTCGGGCGCCCGTTTCCCTGGGCTTCCGCTCGGCGCTCGGGCCTTCGCCTCTCGTCGCCTTGACGCTCGACCGACTGTCTCAGAGCTGGATCGGCAGGCCGATCTCGATGATCTGGTTGGGCGGGATGCGGAAGTAGTCCTTGGCCGGGCGGGCGTTGCGGCTGAGGAAGGCGTAGAGCGACTTCTGCCATTCCCACATCGGGGCGTCGCCGCCAGTGATGATCATCTCGCGGTTGAAGTAGTAGGTCGTGCTGGTCGGCTCGATCTTCACCCCGGCCGTGCGCAACCGCTCGACGAGCGTCGCGACGTCCGGCGACTCCATGTAGCCGTAGCGGCCGACCGCGCGCCAGACGCCGTGCCCGAGGTCGGCGATGGCGAGTCGCTCGGCGTCGGGCACGTGGGGCTCGGGCTCGGCGGCGATGCTCAGCAGTACCACGGATTTCTGGATGCAGCGGTTGGCCTTGAGGTGGTGCAGCAGGGCCAGGGGGGTGCCGCGCGGGCTGGAGGCCATGAAGACCGCGGTGCCGGCGACGCGGTGGATGGCGTCGCCCTCGAAGAGCGAGGCGACCTCGAGCTCCTCGAGTCCCTTGCCGTACACGCGGTCGAAGATGAACTCGCGGCCGCGTTTCCACACGTGCATGACCACGAGGATGCCGAAACCCGTCGCCAGGGGCAGCCAGCCGCCGTGGGGCACCTTCGGGAGGTTGGCGGTGAAGAGCGCCAGATCTACGACTAGGAAAAGCACGCAAAGAGAGCCCGCGCCGAGGCGCGACCAGCGCCAGCGCCGCCGGGCGACGAAGTAGAAGGCGATGGTGGTCATCGTCATCGCGCCGGTGACGGCGATGCCGTAGGCGCCGGCGAGCTTCTCGGAGGAGCCGAACCCGAGGACGGTGGCGATGGCGCCCACGGCGAGCATGCGGTTGACCAGCGGCAGGAAGATCTGGCCCTCCACCTCGGCGCTGGTGTGGCGCACGGCCAGTCGCGGGAAGAACCCGAGCTGGATCGCCTGGCGGGTGAGCGAGTAGGTGCCGGAGATGAGCGCCTGGCTGGCGATGATGGTGGCGGCGATCGAGAGCAGCACGAGGCCCAGCCGCAGCGGACCCGCCGGGGCGAGGGTGAAGAAGGGATTGTCGAGATCGGCCGGCGCGGCGAGGGCGTGGGCACCTTGTCCGAAGTAGTTCAACACGAGGCCGGGCAGCACGACCCAGTACCAGGCGCGGGCGATGGCGTGGCGGCCGAAGTGGCCCATGTCGGCATAGAGGGCCTCCACGCCGGTGATGGCCAGCACCACCGAGCCGAGGATGAGGGCGGTGCCGTGCAGGGGTTGTTGCGCGAGCAGGCGCCAGCCGTGGACGGGGTTGAGGGCGTGCAGGACGGAGGGGTGGTCGGCGATGTGCCAGGCGCCGAGCAGGCCGATGACGGCGAACCACACGAGGATCACCGGGCCGAACAGGCGGCCGATCAGGTGGGTTCCCTTGTGCTGCATCCCGAACAGCGCGGCGAGGATGGCGCACGCGATGAGCGGGATGTAGTCGTTGATCGCCGGGGCGACGGTGCGGAAACCCTCGGCGGCGGCGAGCACCGAGATCGCCGGCGTGATCATGCCCTCGCCGTAGAGCAGGGCGGCGCCGGCGAGGATGACGAAGATGCCGACGGTCATCTTGCGCGAGGGGGAGTTGTCGCGGCGTTGGAGCGCGAGCAGGGCGAAGATGCCGCCCTCGCCACGATTGTCGGCCCGGGTGATGAACGAGAGATACTTCACGCTCACGACCAGGGTGAGCGCCCAGAAGACCAACGACAGGACGCCGAGCACTCCGGCGGCGCGGTCGCCCTCGGGCAGGTGGGCGAGGCATTCGCGCAACGTGTAGAGCGGGCTGGTACCGATGTCGCCGAAGACGACGCCGAGGGCGCCCAAGGTGAGCGCGGTGCGGGTGGCGTTGGGTTGGGCGCTGGCGGGTTGGCTCATCCGGTGGGGGGAGTGTGCGGCCGATGCGGGCGGCGCCAAGATGTTTCCCCGCGCCACGCCCGGACCGCCCCGGTCCGAGCGGGGGCGGCCCCCGGTTTTTGGGCCCGCGGGGGGGGGGCCGTTTGTTTGCGCTCACGGCGGTGCGGGAAAACATCCGCCCGCGGAGGGGCTGGTCTGGGGAACGGCCGTCGGGGAAAGGGGCCCGTGGAGGAACCTGGGACCGGTGATGGCGGCGTCGCGCCGGCTGCGATCAGTCGCTTCCGGGCGGGTACGGGCGCTTGTGGCGCGGCGTCTCGGGGCGGCGTGGCGCAGGGGCGCGCTACAGCTGGATGGGCAGGCCCAGCTCGACGATCTGGCTGGGGGGAATGTTGAAGTAGTCGCGGGCCGGGCGGGCGTTGCGGCTGAGCAGGCCGTAGAGGCGTTTCTGCCAGGCGGGCATGGGCGAGGTGCCGCCGGTCACGACCATCTCGTGGTTGAAATAGTAGGTCGCGGTGGCGGGCTTGAGCGGCAGGCCGTGTTCGCGCGCCGCCTCGAGCAGGGCGCCGGCATCGGGCGACTCCATGTAGCCGTAGCGGCCGACGACGCGCCAACAACCCTCGCCGATCTCAGAGACGGCGAGGCGCTCGGCGGCCGGCACGTAGGGCACGGCCTCGGTGATCACGCTGAGGATGGCGACGTGTTCATGGAGACTGCGGCTGGCCTTGAGGTGGTGAACGAGCACCAGCGGCGTGCCGCGGGGATTGCCGGCCATGAACACAGCGCCGCCCTTTACGCGCGCCACGCTGCGGCTGCGCGCCATCGTGCGCAGTTCGTCCTCGGTGATCTCGTTGGAGTAGACGCGCCGCACGACCTCGCCCTTGCCGGTACGCCAGGTGTGCATGATCACGAGCACGCCGCCTCCGATGAGGAGCGGCAGCCAGCCGCCGTCCCGGATCTTGCCGAGGTTGGAGGCGAAGAGGGCGGCGTCGATCAACAGGAAGGCGCCGCAGAGCAGCCCCGCCTTCCATAGCGGCCAGCGCGCGCGGCGCAGCACGGCGAAGTAGGCGATGGTGGTCACCACCATGGTGCCGGTGACCGCGATGCCGTAGGCGGAGGCGAGGGCGGTGCTCGATTTGAAGGCAAAGGTCACCCAAATCGTGGAGACAGCGAGGGCGACGTTCACCAGCGGCAGGAAGATCTGCCCCTCGAGGGCGGCGCTGGTGTGCCGGACGGTCAGGCGCGGCAGGAAACCGAGCTGGATGGCCTGGCGGGTGAGCGAGAAAGTGCCTGAGATCAGCGCCTGGCTGGCGACGAACGCCGCCACGACCGAGAGGACCGTCAGCGCCAGCCGGGGCCAGCCGGGAGCGACGAGGGCGAAGAACGGGTTGGTCGCGTCCCCGGGATGCGAGAGCGCCCAAGCGCCTTGGCCGAAGTAGCAGATGACCAGCGCCGGCATCGCGACCGTGTACCAGCCGGTGGCGATCGCCTTGCGGCCGAAGTGGCCGAGGTCCGCGTAGAGCGCCTCGGCTCCGGTGAACGCGAGCACGATGGCGCCGATCAGCGTCGCCACGTGGACGTTGCCCGAGGTCAGGAGGCGGACGGCGTGGAGCGGGTTGAGGGCGGCGAGGACTGCCGGATACTGCGCGATCTGCCACAGTCCCAGCGTGGCCAGCGTGCCGAACCAGAGCAGCATCAGCGGACCGAACACCTTGCCGATCGAGCCCGTGCCGAAACGTTGGAAAAAAAACAGGAAGAAGATGAGCAACACGCTCAGCGGCACGACCCAGTGCTCGAGGTCGGCACTGAAGGCGACGAGGCCCTCCATCGCGCCGAGCACGGTCACGGCCGGCGTGATGACGCCATCGCCGTAAAGCAGGGCGGCGCCGATGAGCAACAGGAAGGCCCAGGCGGTGACCTTGCCGGCCCCGGGTTTCTCGCCGCTGAGCGCCAGCAGTGCGAAGAGGCCGCCTTCGCCGCCGTTGTCGGCGCGGGTGATGCACCACACGTACTTCACGGTGACCACGAGAAACAACGCCCAGAACACCAACGAGAGCACGCCGAAGACGCCCGCCGTCCGCTCCACCGCGGGGATGGCGGCGAGGCACTCGCGGAACGTGTAGAGCGGGCTCGTGCCGATGTCGCCGAAGACGACGCCGAGGGCGCCGACGACGAGCGCGAGGCGGGTGGGCGACACGGTGGAGGGCGTGGAGGGCTGGCTCACAAGGGGCGGCAGCCTAGCGCCCACTCAGTGCAAACCAAGCGGTTTTCGGCTGGGCCGCAGGGGCCTGCGGACGTGGTGGCCTCTCGTGTTGGCCGATCTTGCGTGCGCTCGGAGCGGCCCTAACGTCGCCGGCCATGTCGACCCAGTGGCAGACCGTAAAGTCCTACGAGGACATCACCTACCAAAAGAGCGGCGGGATCGCGAAGATCACCATCAACCGCCCCGAGAAGCGCAACGCGTTCCGGCCGAAGACGGTGTTCGAGCTCTACGAGGCGTTTCTCGACGCCCGTGAGGATCTCAAGATCGGCGTGGTGCTGCTCACCGGTGCCGGTCCGCACACGGACGGCAAGTACGCCTTCTGCGCCGGCGGCGACCAGAGCGTGCGCGGCCACGCCGGCTATGTCGGCGAGGACGGTGTGCCGCGGCTCAACGTACTCGATCTGCAGAAACTGATCCGCTCGATGCCGAAGGTCGTGATCGCGCTGGTCGCGGGCTACGCGATCGGCGGCGGCCACGTGCTGCACCTCGTGTGCGATCTCACCATCGCGGCCGACAACGGCATCTTCGGTCAGGTCGGCCCGGCGATGGGGAGCTTCGATGGCGGTTTTGGCTCCAGCTATCTTGCGCGCATCGTGGGACAGAAGAAGGCCCGCGAGATCTGGTACCTGTGCCGCCAGTACGATGCGAAGCAGGCGCTCGAGATGGGCCTGGTCAACGCGGTCGTTCCGGTGGCGCAGCTCGAGGCGGAGGGCGTGAAGTGGGCCGAGGAGATCCTCGACAAGAGCCCGATCGCGATCCGCTGCCTGAAGGCGGCGTTCAACTGTGATGTCGACGGCCAGCAGGGCATCCAGGAGCTGGCCGGCAACGCGACGATGCTCTACTACATGACCGCCGAGGCGAAGGAGTTCCACCGCGCCCAGCGCGAGAAGCGCAAGCCCGACGCCCGGAAGTTCCCGTGGCTGCCGTAAGCGGGCGGCTGGGGTCACGCCTGCGCGTAGGGTCGGACCTCGTGTCCGGACCGGCTCGACGCAGTCCAGCCGCACTGGCGCTGGTGAGGTGATCCACACCTGCCTCGGTTGGCGTTGTTTCGGTCCGCCGGCGAGCGGCGACCCTACCGCAGGCGTGGTGCGAGGGTTTTGGTTACGCTTGCGCGTAGGGTCGGACCTTGTGTCCGGACCGTCTGGAATCCCCTCGACGCGCGACGGCTTGTTTCCGGCCCGGACCCGAGGCTCACCGGTCTGATGCCTCAGCCCTCGATCGCCTTGATGCGGCGGACGTGGCGCGGGTCGTTGCTGAACGGCGTCTCGAGCCAGAGTTGGACGATCTGCAGGGCGAGCTCGAGGGAGACCATGCGTTCGCCGAGGGCGAGGACGTTGCCGTCGTTATGGTCGCGGTTGGCCACGGCGGTCTCGACGCTCCAGCACAGGCCGCAACGCACGCCCTTGACCTTGTTGGCCACGATGGCCTCCCCGTTGCCGGAACCTCCGAGCACGATGCCGCGGTCGAACTCACCGCGCGCGACGGCCTCGGCCGCCGGGCGGATGTAGGTCGGGTAGTCGCAGGACTCGGCGGAATAGGTGCCGAAGTCGCGCACAGTGTAGCCCTGTGCGAGGAGCAGCTTCTTGATCTCTTCCTTGTAGCGGAAGCCGGCGTGGTCGGAGGCGAGGGCGACGGAGAGCTTGGGCATGGTGGAAAGCGGCGGACCTTGGGCAGCGGCGCCCTGCTTGGCAATGCCGGGTTGCAGGCGAACAATAGAGCGCGCTTCGCGCTTCCGTGGGTTGTCTCCCGGCGCGGCGGCCGGACGAGCCGGAAGGGCGGCGCGGTTGCGGTGCGCTCGGGCAACGAAAAGCCCCGCGGCCGAAGCCGCGGGGCAGAGGGGGACGGAAGGGCGTCGCGAGCAACGCCCCTATGGGACAGAGGCTCAGTAGTCGCCCATGTCGCCGCCGGGACCGGCGGGCATGGCGGGCTTCTTCTCCTCCGGCTCCTCGGTGATGAGGCACTCGGTGGTGAGAAGCAGACCGGCGACGGAGCCGGCATTCTGGAGGGCGGAGCGCACGACCTTCGTCGGGTCGAGCACGCCGGCCGTCACCAGATCCTGGTATTCGCCGGTGGCCACGTTGTAGCCTTCGGCGCCCTTGCGGCGCAGGACTTCCTGGACGACGGTCGAGCCTTCGACGCCGGCGTTGAAGCAGAGCTGACGGAGCGGCTCTTCGACGGCGCGACGGACGATGCGGGCGCCGAGCTTCTCGTCGCCTTCGAGCTTCTCGATGGCCTTGTCGAGCGCACCGACGGTGCGGAGGAGGGCGACGCCGCCACCGGCGACGATGCCTTCTTCAACGGCCGCACGGGTGGCGTGCAGCGCGTCGTCGACGCGGTCCTTCTTCTCCTTCATCTCGGCCTCGGTGGCGGCACCGACGTTGATGACGGCCACGCCGCCGGCCAACTTGGCGAGGCGCTCCTGGAGCTTCTCGCGGTCGTAGTCGGAGGTGGTCTCGTCGATCTGGCGACGGATGAGCTTCACGCGG
>JAEXPQ010000129.1 GCA_023446735.1 Verrucomicrobiota bacterium | reverse complement strand
ATTGTATCGAAACAATGGAAATCAATTTCCCGTGCAAGCGAATCGCTACCCGCCTCTCCGCGATCGCGGCTATGATCCGTCCCCGTGCCGCCGTGTCACCCGCGGCGACCTCGTTCCTTCCCTGCTTCCTCCCGCCCGATCCCGCTGCTCCGCCCGTCCCGGGCCGGGCGCATCGGCGCGGATCCGTTTTCTCGGATCGCCGGACCTATGCCGGCGGCCCGGAACCGTGCGCGCGGCCCGCGCTTCCCGCGTCACCGACGACGCGGGGACTAACCACAACCCCCCAAGCTCAAGCAAATGAATCGTAGATCCACCCCGGCCGGCCTGTGCGCCGCCGCCGTTTTGACCCTCACGGCCGCGCCCGCCGTGTTCGGCCAGGCCGCTCCCGCGACCGAGTCCGCCGCCGACAAATCCGCCCTCGCCACGGAGGAGGTCGTCGTCCTCTCGCCGTTCATCGTCAATGCCGACAGCGACAAGGGCTATGCCGCCACGGCCACGCTCGCCAGCGCGCGCGTGCGCACCGAGTTGAAGGACGTGGGCTCCGCGATCTCGGTCATCACGCCCGAGTTTCTCGCCAACACCGGTGCGACCGGCAACGAGACGCTGCTTACCTACACGACCAACACCGAGGTCTCCGGTCTCGCCGGCAACATGGCCGGCCTGGGCAACGGCACCGCGCTCGACGACTCCGCGCAACGCCTCGCCCCGCACCAGTCCACCCGTGTGCGCGGCCTCGGCGCCGCCGACAACACCCGCGATTTCTTCATCTCCGACATCCCGTGGGACTCGTTCAACGTCGGCCGCATCGACATGCAGCGCGGCCCGAACGCGATCCTCTACGGCATCGGCCGGCCGGCGGGCATCATCAACAGCTCGATCAATGGCGCTGCCTTCAACGACCAGGGCTCGGTCGAGACCCGCTTCGGCAGCTACGGCAGCTTCCGCGCAACCTTCGACTACAACCGGGTCCTCCTCGAGGACGAGCTGGCCTTGCGCGTATCCAGTGTCTACGACGACACGAAGTTCCGCCAGAAGCCGGCCTTCCAGAAGGACGAGCGCATCTTCTTCTCCGGCCGCTACGATCCGAAGTTCCTGCGCTTCGACGGCGCGCGCACCACGATCCGCGTCAACTTCGAGAAGGGCGACATCGACGCCAACCGCCCGCGCATCCTGCCGCCCGGCGACCTGATCACTCCGTGGTGGACTCGCCCGGACCTCGCCGCGATCCGCCAGGCCGGCGGCATGAACCTGCAGACGCTCGGCATCGGCGACGGCCCCACGCTCGCGGCGCTTCGCGCGGCGGGCGACCTCGGCGCGGGCGTGCGCGGCAGCAACTCGAACTACGCCAACCAGACCATCGGCGCCTTCGGCCGCAACTACGGCGGCATTGTCGCGGTCTTCTCGGATCCTACGAGCAGCGCGGGGTACCTGATGACCACCGACATCCCGACCAACGTCACCAGCGTGGTCACCGGCATCCCGTGGACCATCATGTCGGGCGTCATCAATCGCCAGTCGCTCGAGGGCACGCTCCAGCAGCGGCCCAACTACGATTTCTACCGCAACGAGACGCTCTCCGACCGCGGGATCTTCGACTTCTACAACAAGCTGCTCGACGGTCCGAACAAGCGCGAGTGGTCCGACCACGAGGCGACCAACCTCTCGGTCTCGCAGACCCTCTTTGACAACCGCCTCGGCCTCGACCTGTCCTACGACAATCAGAACTACACCCGCGGCCAGGTGAACCTCCTGTCCGACTTCGGCCAGGCGATCACGATCGACCTCAACAACACGCTGATCGACGGCTCGCCCAACCCGAACTACGGCAAGGCCTGCGTCGTCTCCGACCAGTTCGCGAACAACAGCTACGTCTCCGACCGCGAGTCGATGCGCGCGACGCTCTTCGGCGAATTCCGCTTCGAGGACGTGCTGGCCAAGGGCACACTGAGCAAGATTCTCGGCCGCCACGTCTTCACCGGTCTGCTCAGCCAGGACGATGTCGACGTCGAGACCCGGAGCTGGTTCCGCTACGCCGCGGACGTCGCCTACGGCGAGAACGTGATCAACAGCACCGTGCTTCGTAACCGAACGGTGAACACTCTCGCCTATCTCACCCCCGGCGGAATCGCGCACCTCACCGACCTGAGCACCGCCCATATCGGCAACCTCCAGGCCGTGCAGGCCCCGAGTTCGGGCTACGTGGCCCGCGCCTTCGACATGACGTGGAACTCGTCGCGCAACCCGAGCGATCCGTGGACCAACCAATACGGGACGGTCACCACCCAGGTCACCAACCCCGCCAACTACGCCGGCTTCGGCCGCGGCCGCTACGTCAGTCTCATCAGCGACGACGAGGGCATGCGCAACGCCCTCACCACGGCCGCGCAGCTCACCCGCACCGAGACTTCGTCGCAGGCGGCGAACTGGCAGGGCTACCTTTTCGACGGCACCTTCGTGGCCAGCTTCGGCTACCGCAAGGACCGCCAGAAGGCCTTCTCGCTCGACGGCAACGAGCTCCCGAAGGACCCGGTCACCGACACGGTCGACTTCACCAGCCCGAACTATCGCCTGCCGGCCGCCCCGGACCAGGACGTGACCGGCAACACGAAGACGTGGAGCTTCGTGCTGCACACGCCGACGTTCATCCGCAACAAGCTGCCCGGACGCACCGGGCTGTCGCTGTTCTACAACCGCTCGGCCAATTTCCAGCCCTCGGCCGGCCGGATCGACGTGGTGGGTAATCCACTCGCCTCGCCCAAGGGCCAGACCAAGGACTACGGTGTCCTGCTCTCGACCTTGAATGACCGGTTGACCCTCAAGATCAACTGGTACGAGACCTCCATCACGGACGACACCCTCCAGGGGTTCAACGGCACCTACATGATCTGGGGCGCCGAGGCCTGGGCCTACAGCTTCGGCCGCGGCAACCTCAACCGTGCCAACGTGGGCGGCTGGGCGAACTTCACCACGGGCTACGATCCTCAGGGTATCGTGGCGCCAACCACGCCGGCCGCCGGCTGGACCGCCGAGCAGATCGCCTATGCGCAGTCCGTCGGTGACGCCATCTGCAACGCCTACATGGCTTCCCGCCCGTCGGCCGCCTGGTTCTCGCTCTGGAACATCGACACCGCCAGCGCCGACCGCGGCAACTTCGTCTCCGGCTCGATCCCGAGCGGCTTGTCGATCACGGGCGACACGCTCTCGAAAGGCACCGAGTTCGAGCTCACCGCGCAGCCGTTGCAGAACTGGAACATCGCGATCAACGCCGCGCGGACCAACGCGACCCGCCTGAACATGGCCCAATCGCTCGTCGACTTCGTCGAGGAGCGTTGGGCGGTCTACAACACCCCGGTCATGCTCAACGGCCGGCAGGTCGGCGTGATCGGCGACGTGCGCTTCTGGAACGGCGGCTATTCGACGACCGAGACGCTGCGCGCGAAGTTCGCCCGCGACTTCATGTCCGGATACTACCTGTACCGCATCCAGGAAGGTTCGGATGTGCCGGAGCTGCGTCCGTGGCACTTCAACGTCGTCACGAACTACACCTTCTCCACCGGCTTCCTGAAGGGGGTGAATGTCGGCGGCGCCTACCGCTGGCAGGACAAGGTCGTCATTGGCTATCCGGTCCTGCCGGGCGCCACGCTCGATGACCGGCGCGCGTTCGATCTGGAGAATCCCTACTACGGCCCGAGCGAGACCAACATCGACCTCTGGGTCGGCTACGAACGCAAGCTGACTGAGAAGATCAACTGGCGGATCCAGCTCAACATCCGCAACGCGTTCGCCGACATGGACCTGATCCCGATCACGGTGCAGCCCGACGGCACGCCCGCCGTCAGCCGTATTCCCGAGGGCACCACCTGGTGGCTCTCGAACAAGTTCTCGTTCTGATGAGCCCGGAAGCCTGACGCCGACCCGATGGCGTCAGGCGGAGGCTCGCG
>JAEXPQ010000339.1 GCA_023446735.1 Verrucomicrobiota bacterium | reverse complement strand
GGGGCCGGCTCGGGCCCAAGCGTTTCTGGGGCGTGCGCGGCGTCGGCTTCGGCGACGACGGCCAGATCATCGTCGGTTGCAGCGGCATCCCCGGGCAGACGCAGGGCGGCACCGACATCCGCTGGTTCGATCCCACGGGGACCACGATGAACCACCAGACGATCGGCACCTTCATGCACGTGGCCGACTTCGATCCGGCGAGCGACGGCCGCGATCTCCACGCCTCGGCCGTCCGCTACGCGATGGACTACACCAAACCGCCGGGGGAGAGCTGGAGCTACGCGGCGGTGACGCTCGATCCGTTCCGCTTCCCCGAGGACCCGCGCCTCTTCATGCCGATGGAGACGGCCTACGTGCGGTGGATCGGCGGCCGGAAGTTTCTTTTCTGCACGAGCATGCACCTGCGGTACCTCGCCGTCTTCCGTTTCGAGGAGGGGTCGGAGATCGCGATCCCGGCCGCGCTTCTCTACCTCCTCGACGACGGGCAGGGGAAGAAGTGGGCCCAGGGCCTCTACCCGACGTGGACCGGCACCGCGAATCCGAGACGGCGCTACATGTGGGTCGATGCGAACGGCGACGGTCGGCCGGCCGCCGGCGAGTTCTCGGAGTTCGAGGTCGCGAACCAGTACAGCAAGGCCTACGACGTCGATGCCGACGGCAACCTCTGGATGGGCGGAGGCATGGCGCCGTACTCGAGCTACTGGAAACAGGGCGGCGTCTGGGTGCTGCCCTGCCTTGGCCTGGATGCCAACGGCGTGCCGCGCTACGACGGCACCAAGGTCGAGCGCCTCGGCGTGCCGCAGGCGCTCCTGGACCCGCTGGATCACGAGCTCTCCCGTGCCCCGACCCGCGTGCGCTACCAGAAGGAGACGGACACGCTGCTGGTGGCCGCCGGACTCGACTCCTATTTCCCGCTGCGGGTGTACGTGATCGACGGGTACCGGCACTCCGCGAGCCCCACGCGGCGCTGCCTCATCGATCTCGGGCATGATCGCAATGGCGCCTGGGCGGTCCGGCTGGACCAGGGCACCGCGGAGATGTCGCTGCCTTCGTGCCTGGCCGTCGATGACGAGTACCTCTACGTCGCTTATCTCGACGGCGGCCGCGACGAGCACATGCGCGGCGAGGTCACCGTGTACAGCCTGCAGGACGGCCACCAGGTCGGCTGGATGACGCCGACGGCGGACACGAATTTCGAATGCGGCGCCACGGATCTGCTCGTGGGCCTGCAGGTCGCGAAACGTGCCGACGGCAGCCGCGTCATCTGCCTCGAGGACAACGGCGGCGGCAAGGTGATGGTCTACCACTGGATTCCGTCCGGCCCGGCCGGAACCTATCCCAGCACGACGGGCGGCGACGCCGTGGGCCCTGTCATCGTCACGCCGCCGCCGCGGATCGTGCGGGCCGCCTACCAGAGGACGCTGGCGCTCAAGCCGGTCGTGGTCGGTCGGGATCTTCAGTACCAATGGGCCAAGGACGGCGTCGACATCCCGGGAGCGATCGGCGTGCACTTCACTAAGACCAACATCACCGAGGCCGACAGCGGGCGCTACACGCTCAGGGTCTGGAACAACGACCGGACGGTCACCAGCGCCGCCGCGGAGGTGTCGTTGGTGTACCCGCCGGTGATCACCACCCAGCCGGCAGCGCTCACGGAGTTCGTCCCCGGCGCCGCGGTCACACTGGCGGTGTCCGCGACCGGCACCGAGCTCGCCTACCAGTGGTACAAGGACGGCAAGGCCGTCTCCCGTGCGAACGCGTCGACCCTGAAGATCGCCGCGGCCGCGGCCGGCGATGCCGGCACCTATACGGTGGTGGTCTCGAACTTCATCGAGCCGGTCACGAGCGCGGCGGCGGTCGTGCGGCTCCGCACCGCACCGCCGGAGGCGTTTCCTCCCGACTTCAAGGTCGCGCTTGCGCCGGCGGCAGGGCAGGGCGGGCAGTTCCAGATCGTGTTCGGTCCGGTGCAACCAGGCTTCACCTACACCCCCGAGTACTGCACCGATCTCGCGGCCGGAAACTGGCTCGAGCTGGCCTCGTTCACCGTGACCGACAACGGCACGCAGCGCACAATCACCGATCTCACCGCCACCGGAGCGCGCCGTTTCTACCGCATCCGCGCGACGCCGCTGCCGTGATGCGCGAGCCGACGGCGTGGCTCGCGGGCCCGCGAGCTTGGCCTGGAACGGCGTTCGGCGTGCGCTTGCTCGGAAACTCCGCACTCCGCGCGAGACGTATGGCAGATCGCCGCAGCGAGATTCGCCGGAATTCCGATCGGTCGGCAACGCGCGGTCGAAACCCTTGGCGGGTTTCGCTACCCTGTGAAATCTCCGGACTAGAGAGGCGTCACCCGCAGGCGGAGGAAGCGGCGCGGTCCCGAGGCGAGCGGTAGTGCATCGCGCACCTGCACCGTCTTGGATGAACCGGTGTCGGACTCGGTGATGGCGGTGGCGCCGTTGTTGATCATCGCGGCGCCGCTGGCGCTCTGCGCGATCAAGGTCCAGCACGTGGGATCGGCGAGGTCGGTGCTGGCTTCCACGGAGAGAACCGCGTCGGGATGCGCGGTGGTGCGGGTGAAGCTCAGCACGAGAAAGCCGTCCTCGGTGCTGAGGGTCGGTCCCGCGGTCGGGGAGGAGACGCGCGGGTCGGAACTGAGCCCGTACTCAACCAGATTCGCCAGCCCGTCGGCGTCGGGATCGGCGAGATCATCGGCAGTGCCAGCGGCGATCTCGTCGGGCGAAAAGTGTATTGCCTGCCATTCGGGCCAGCGGCGCACGGATTCGTCGATTATCCAAACGGACAACTCCTTCAGCGCATTGTTGGTCGTGATTCGGATTGCGGTGGTCCGGGGCAGATCCGTCAGGCCGAGGGTCGGGACAGCGGCGAAGAGCTTGCGATCGCCCCAGTTGGAGCCGAGGCCGGTTGCCGTCGCGAAGTTTCGCGGTCCGGTCTCGGTCGAGAGGTCGATCACGAGCGGATCGGGCGCGGTGCCTTGTTGGTGGATTTGGATTCCGGCGATGCGCCCGGCGGGGGCGAAAAAGAGGTCCTGGACGAAACTCCGATAGATGCGCTCCACGCGGGGGAATGGCGCGGGCGAGCCGGGTTGGCCGAGAAACGGTGTGGTCAACCACACCGTGTTCCCGTCGCGATGGACGAGGCCGCCGGGCGGGGCGGCGATCACGCTCGCGGGCGGAATGCCGGTGAGCTTCACCGTGAGCGCGGCGCCGGGGGCGGTGTCGGGCAGGGTGAGGCACACGCGGCCGGGGACGATCGCGACCGTGGCGACGCGGGCGGCGGCGACATGGTCGAAGACCACGGCGCTGGGCGCGCTCCAAACCGAGTCGTCGCCGCCGGCACCATAGGTGGCGGCAAGGTGGGTGAGGCGCGCGGTCCAGGCGTTGCGGTTCTCGCTGCCCTCCACCGGATCGAGCGAGTGGGTGAGCTCGACGATGAAGTCGCCCGGCGTGGGCGCGGCGAAGTCGCGCAACGGGTCCGCGGTGTTCAGCCCGTCGAGGTTGCTGCGCTTGAAGTTCCGTACGTCGCAGTTTGGCGCGAGGAGGTTGCGCGGGCTGGTGCCGCCGGCGCGCGTGCCGCCGCGGAAACCGAACTCCGCGAAATAGGAGTAGTCGCCCGCGGTCGGGCCGGCGTAGCCGATCCAGCCGTTGGCGTAGACGAAATGGGACGAAGCCCGGCCTCGCCCCAGCTCGGCGGCGAAGACGGTCTGGCTCCAATAGTGGTCCTCGCGGATCTGGGCGGGCGTGAGTGGCGCGGCGGCCGAGCCGGTGTGGGCGTAGCTGTGGTTGGCGACGCCCCAGCCGGCGGCCTGCAGGGCGCGGAGAGCGTCGAAGTCGACGTAGGCGGTGTTGCCGGCGATTCGCTTCGTGAACACGGCGGCGCTGCCCACGAAGGGGCGCGGGCTTCCGCCGGGCACGCCGGGAGGCGCATCGGTGTAGTGGAAACCTGAGAGCAAGGCGGCGGCGGCCATGGTCGAGGCGGGGCCGTCGTCGATCTCCACGGTGTAGGCCCAGGTCTTGCCGTATTTGAGCGCACAGATCTCGGCGCTCGGAGCGGTCTCGTCGGGCGCGGGCGTCCATTCCCAGTTCCAGTGCGTGGCGGCGATCGCGGGGCTGGAGCACAGGACAGCGAGCAGGCAGCAGGCGGGGATGCGGGACATGCGGGTGAGGCGAGGGTTGGTCTGTCGGGACCGGGCGCAAGGACGCGATGCCTCGCCCGTCCCCACGCCGCCGGTTCTCATGGATTTTTAGCCCCTGCCGGCTGGTCAGGCGAAACGGCGGGCCTCAGGGTCGGCTCCGTTTCCCCCGTCTTTCCCCATGAAACCCACGCCAATTCTCGCCGCGGCGGCGGTCGCCGGTCTCGCGGCGAACGCCGCGTTCGCTGCGCCGAAGCTGTTGCTCGAGCCGTGGATGGTGGTGAGTGAGAACGCACAGGCGGCGCTTTCCTATGCGAATGCCGGCACTGCCGCGGCGTTGGTCGACGAACAAGGGCTGGCCGGAGATCCGGTGGCGGGAACAGGGGGGGCGCCGTTTGTCCATTGGTTCCCCGGCTGGGCGGCCGACCGGTTTCCCGCGAGTGCGGTGATCGATCTGCGGGCGGAGTACGACCTCACCCATGTCTCCCTGCGCGACACCAACGGCGCGGGCGCAGTGGTGGTGTCGACGGGCGCGCCGTTCGCATGGACGGAGCTCTTCAGCGACCCGATGACGGGCTACAACCGGTGGAACAACCACGCGGTGGCGGTGCGCACGCGATACCTGCGCGTCACGCTGACCACGCCGGGGATCCAGCCGGAGGAGATCGTCGTCTATGGCACGCTTTTCGCCGGGCAGGTGCCGGAGCCCCAACCGGCGGCGTTGCCCCCGCCGCGCCTGGCGATGGACGAGTTGATCGGCACCAACGCCTTCATCGACGATCCCCTCGGCGTGATCGAGCAGGCGGGCAACGTCCGCGAATACCACACGTGGGCGTGGGACGAGGGCAACGGCGCCGCGTATCCCGGTTTTCCGCTCAACCAGAACGCCTGGGCTCCTTCGTGGAGCGGCGGGTGGGACTTCGACATCTTCTACCGCAACCTCCGCCTGCTCGGCCTGGAGGTGAGTCCGGTCGTGTGGAAGACGCCTGCATGGCTGCGCGGCACCGGCACCGAGGACGAGATGAAGCCGATCCCGCTCGATGCGGCCGCGGCGCCCACGCGCGACCCGCTCGCGCCGGCCAGCTATGTCGAGCATGCGGATCATCTGTTTCAATACATGGCACGCTACGGTTCCCGGCCTGTGGCCGACGGGTTGCTCAAGCTGCGCGCCAACCAGAGCCGCGAGAGCGGGCTCGGCCTGCTCACCCACCTCGAGAACTGGAACGAACAGGACAAGTGGTGGGCCGGGCGGGAGTCGTTCTTCCGCCCGTTCGAGTACGCCGCGATGACGAGCGCCGATTGGGACGGGCACGAGGGCGCGTTGGGCGCGACGGTGGGAATCCGCAACGCCGACCCCAGTGCGCGCCTGGTCATGGGCGGGGTCGCGGTCGCGGAACTCGACTACCTGCGCGCGGCGAAGCTTTGGTTCGATTTCCACCGCACCGATTTCCCGTTGGCCGCGCTCAACCTCCACCACTACTGCAACGACGGTGGCGGGCAGGGCGGGAGTCCGACCATCGGCATCAGTCCGGAGGCGGACGGCCTGCGGGCGCGGTTCGCCGCCGTCGCCGACTACCGCAACCGATACCTGCGCGACAGCGAGCTGTGGGTCACGGAGTTCGGCTGGGATGTCGATCCGCGTTCGGTGCAGCGCGCTCCGGCGCTCGCGGGCGCCACCGCCGAGGAGATCCAGGGGCGCTGGATCGCCCGCGCCTGGCTCGAGCTGGCCGCGGCCGGCGTGGATCGTGGACATCAATACATGATGCGCGATGTTGTGGCGCCCGGGGCGGCCGGCGGCGAGGTGAAGTACAACACCTCCGGTTTGGTCGGCCCGAAGGGCGATTGGACGCCGCGCGCGGCCTGGTACTATCAGGCGACCTTGCGTCAACGGTTGCGCGGACTGCATTTCCACGACGCGCTCGCCCTCGCCGATCCCGAATTGCGCGCCTACCGCTTTGCCGACGCCCTGGGGCGCGTGCGCGCCCTCGCAGTCTGGAGCGCGACGGACACGGGGCGCGTGGTCCCGGCAGTCGCGGTGCCGCTGCCGCCCGGCACGACTCGGGCGACGCGCGTGACGATGAGCTTCGGCCAGCTCGGAGGCCTGCCCGAAGAACTCGCGCTCGCCGGCGGGCAGGTCGTGGTGGCCGCGGACGAGAAGCCGACGCTGATCCTTTTCGACGGGCGCAATGTCCACACTCGGTTGCGCGACAGGCGGCTCACGCTCACCGCCGCGCAGATCGTGCGCGAATCGGGCAGCGGCGACCCGGCCGCCTGGGTCGACGAGCAGGACCTCGCCGGCGATCCCGACATGGGTGCCGGCGGCAAGCCGCTCCACGCGTGGAATCCGGGCTCGCCGGCCGCCAACTATCCGGCCGTGGCGGAGCTCGATCTCGGGTTGCCCCGCCTGACGACCAAGATCTACCTGCACGATCTCAACTCGTCCGGCCCGTTCACGATCGAGGCCGGCGCCCCAGGCGCGTGGCGGTTCCTCGCCGCCGACGCGCTCGGCAGCTACGCCGCGTGGAAGCCGCACGTGGCCGTGGAGAACATCCGCCGGCTGCGGCTCACGATGGGTAGCTACGGCGCCAACGTCGCCGAGGTCGCGATCTACGCCCGCGACTACAGCGGCTACGGCGACTGGGCCGAGCGCGCGTTTCCCGGCTCGGAGGTCTTCCTGGGCGGCGATGCTGCACCCGGTGCCGATCCCGACGGCGACGGCATCTGCAACCTTCTTGAATACGCCTTCGGCGGAGAGGCGAAGCAGGCTGACGCCGGGTTGTTGCCCCTGGGCGCATCCGGATCGGAACGGGCGGCGCTCACCTATGTGCGCGACCTCTGGCTGAAGGATGTCGCGTGGCAGGTCGAGTGGAGCACCGATCTGGCCAGCTGGAGCAGCGCCGGCGTGGAAGAAGTCGTTGAGGCGGCGACTCCTGATTTCGAGCGCCGGCGGGCCGAGGTCTCGGTGGCCGGTCGCGCAAAGCTGTTCCTGCGCCTGCGGGTCTCGCTGACGGTGGCGCCGTGAGGGGCGGGGTTGTTTGCCAGCGAACTGTGAAATCCTCGCGGAGCCGAGCCGCTGCTGGACTCGACCGGTGCGGTGCGCAGCCTCGGCCGAACGGTCGTCCGGCCACTTGGTGGCGGCGCCGTCCACGTTATGCATTCTCTTCATCTTTCCCTCGGTGGTGTTGTGTGCGGCATGCGCTGGCGCGTGATGCGGGTGTTGGTCTTGGCCTGCCTTGTCGGCGTGGCCGCCTCGATGCGCGGCGCGGCTCCGGACCGTTGGCCCACCACGGTCGACCTTGATCCAGGCGAGACCGTAACCGCGGTGCGCAACGGTGTGCCGCACACGTTTCGCATTCTCAACGACGCGCAGGGCCAGCCGGCGATCACCCACGAGACGATGCCGTTCCCCACGACCTCGCCCGACTACCGGGTGAACTACGCCGCGCGGGTGCGGCTGCTTGTCGACGGGCAGGAGGTCGAGGTGATCGCGCGTCCGTTGCAGTATCCGATCGAAGCTGCCGGGCTGCGTCTGTACCTTGATGGCACGCAGGAGTGGCTCGAAGTGGGCATCTACGCGGTGGCCATCCCGAAGCGCATCCGCCTGCGCTTCACCGCGGCGGGCGAATCCTGGGGGCCGGCGACGCTGCGGTTCCCGGTGGGCGACTACCGCTGGTACGCGACGACCTACAACAACACGTGGCTGGGCATCGTGCCGCAGGGCGTGGAGACGACCTACTACCACAAGGGCGAGGATTTCGGCGCGGTGCCGGAGCGGCTGCCGGTGTTCGCGCCGGAGGCGGGCACGGTGACCACTTCGGAGTGGTCGGTGCAGTTCACCGCGGCGGACGGCACGATCACGCGGATGTTCCACATGAATCCGCCGACCATCGTTGTGACGGCCGGGCAGACGCTTGCCGCCGGGCAGTTGCTCGGCCTCACGGGCCAGTACGGCAACGGCAATTCCGATCCGCATCTCCATTACGACTTCCGGTGGGATGGTGACGAGCCCGGCACCTATCCCTTCGCGGCCGACGCCTACCTGCGCGACTATCCCGACGCCGGCATCCCGGTGGCCGGCGGCTACCAGTTCATGTTCGCCGGCGACACGCTCACGCTCGACGGGCGCCGTTCGCTCGCCCGCCCGGGTCGCACGATCACCGGCTACCGCTGGATTCTGCACGACGGTACGGTCGTCGATGGTCCGACCGCGGCGCTCACTCCGACCGCGCCCGGCTTCTATTCCGAGGAACTGCGGGTCTTCTTCGACGACGGGCGCGAGGAGCGTGGCTTCACGGCGGTGCGGGCGTTCGCGCGCGGGGCCTCCTGGCAGATGCCGATCACCGGCTTCATCTATCAGTATCCGGTGCGTGGAATCACGCCCGGTTCGTCGGTCTCGCTGGGTCACTATCCGTTCGGCGAAGGGAGCTATGAGCGCACGATCGACTTCGGCGACGGCTCGCCGGTGGAGACCGTGTACGGTTACCAACCCACGGTCACACACGCCTATGCGGCCCCGGGCCTCTATACCGTCACCATGCGTACCGTGGGCGGGCTCGCGCAGGTCCTGAAGACGTCCGTGCTGGTCGTGGCCGCCGGTACCGGCCCGAACCATCCACCGGCGATTGGCGGCCCCGCGGTGCGCCAACTGCGCTGCGTGGCCGACGCGAGCTTGACGACTTCCTTTGTCGGCACCGATCCCGATGGCGATCCCTTGGACTGGAGTATCGGGCAGCCCGCGGCGCACGGCGCGTCGACCGTTGGGCCCGATGGTTTGGTGGAGTTCCGCCCGGCGGCGGGTTTCGTCGGCGACGACTCGTTCGATGTCGTGCTCACCGACGGACGCGGCGGCACGGCCACGGTGCGGGTGGAGGTGGCGGTGCGCGCCTTGCCGGTCTTCGGCGCCGCCGGTGCGCGGATCGAAGCCGAGGACTACGACGAAGGCGGGGAGGGGGTGGGCTTCCATGATCTCGACAACCGGCAGGGCACTTCGACCGTGCGCTCCGGCGGGAGCGCCCACGAGGTCGATCTGGTGGCGATCACGGCCGGGACCGATTCCCCTGGCTTGAAGGTCGGATACACCTCCGCCGGTGAGTGGCTGCGCTACACGGCCGTGGTGCCGGTGACCGCGATGTACAACCTGCGCCTGCGCGTCTCCAACGGCTCCGATGCGACATCGCCAGGCGCAATCTCGTTGCGCTGGAAGGGTGCAGTCGTGGCCGGACCGCTGACGGTGCCGGCGACCGGCGGCTGGGACACGTTCACCGATCTCGACGTGTCCGGAGTCGTACTCACCGCTGGCACCAATCAGCTACAGGTCGACTGCAACACCGGCGGCTTCGACGTGAACTGGCTCGCGCTCACGCCGGCGGGCGTCGCGCCGTACGCAACGTGGATCGCGGACTTTTTTCCCGGTGGCACTGCGGCGCAAACGGATCCCAACACCGATCCGGACGGCGACGGTTTGTGCAATCTGCTCGAGCATGGCCTAGGGCGCAGTCCTTCCGTACCCGAAGCGGCGCTTGCGCTGACGGTCGTGGAGGAGGGCGAAGCGCGTTACCCCGCGTTGGCCTACAAGCGCGCGCTTGGCGTCAACGTGGTGGCCGAGGTCTCCGACGACTTGATCGCGTGGAGTGCGGTGCCGGCCGACCTCGTGCAGGTGGGAAGTGCCGTGCCCGATGCGACCGGTTTCTACGAGACGGTCACCTTCCGCAGCACGGCCACCATCGCCGCGAAGCCGCGGCAGTTTCTGCGCGTTAAGGTCGTCGCCATGCCGTGACCCAGGACCGGCTCCGACCGGTCGGCCTGGGCGCGAGCCGCAGGGGCCCGCGCGAATCCAGAGCGTCCAGTCGGAGACTGGACCTACGGGTCGAGCCTGCCGGCGGCGGCGCCCCGAACTGGGCCTGACAAACTCCTGACAACCCGCTTGCATCGGCCTGACGACTTTTCTGCGTCCGGGGGCTAGGATGGAGCGAAACCCGTTTCATCCGGTCTCTGAAACACTCCGTGCCATGAAAACCCGCTTTCTCGCCGCCGCCCTCGCGCTCCTCACCGCCATGTCGAACCTCCTCGCCGGTCCACGCGACGATCAGTGGAAATCCGTCAACGAAGCCGCCGACGAAGGCCTGCCGAAGACCGCCATCGAGCGGCTCGAGCCGATCATCAAGGGCGCGCTCGCCGACAAGGCCTACGCCGAGGCCGTGCGCGCCATCGGCCGCAAGATCGCGCTCGAGGGCACGATCGAGGGCAACAAACCCGAGGAGAAGATCGTGCGTCTCGAGGCCGAGTTGGCGAAGGCGCCGGCCGCGATGAAGCCGGTGATGGAGGCGCTGCTGGGCCATTGGTACTGGCAGTACTTCCAGCACAACCGCTGGCGCTTCCACCAGCGCACGCAGACCGCCGCCGCGCCGGGCGCCGACATCCAGACCTGGGATCTCGCCCGCATCCTCGCCGAGATCGGCAAACACTTCGACGCCGCGCTCGCCGCGCCGGTCGTGCTCCAGCAGACGCCCATCGATGCCTGGGATTTTCTGATCGAGAAGGGCAACGTGCCCGACGCCTACCGGCCCACGCTCTTCGACTTCCTCGCCCGCGAGGCGCTGTCGTTTTACCAAGCCGGCGAGCTCGGCCGTGTGTCGCCCGAGGACGCCTTCGAGATCGACACCGCCAGTCCGATTTTCGGCGACACCGAGGCGTTCCTCGCCTGGAAACCGGAGACTTCCGACACGACCTCGCCGAAACTGAAGGCCCTCGCGCTGCACCAGGCGCTGCTGCGTTTCCACCGCAAGGATGCCGACCGCTCCGCCTTCCTCGACGCCGACCTCGCGCGGCTCGACTACGGCTTCAACGTCGCCGTCGGCGAGGAGAAGGCTGAGCGCCATGATGCGGCGCTCACGCGGTTCATCGAGGCGAACCCGAAGCACGAGATCTTCGCCCGCGCGATCTACCAGCTCGCGAACCGCCGCCATTCCGCCGGTGATCCGACCGCCGCCCACGCGCTTGCGACCCGCGGACTGAAGGCCTTCCCGAACACCTACGGCGGCGACCTGTGTTTCAACCTCATCAAGCAGATCGAGGCACCGTCCATCGGCCTCGCCACCGAGCAGATCTGGAACGCCCCGTGGCCCACGCTCGACGTGACGTACCGCAACCTCGGGCACGTCTATTTCCGCGCTGTGCCGGTCGACTTCGGCGACTACGTGCAGCACGCGCGTTGGAACTTCGGAGGTTTCGAGACCGAACAGATCGTGGAACTGCTGGCAGCCAAGCCCGCGCTGACCTGGGACGCCGCGTTGCCGGCGACGCCCGACTTCAAACAGCGCACCGAGAAACTGAAGGCTCCCGCCACGCTCAAGCCAGGCTTCTACGTCGTCTTTGCCAGCGTTGATCCCGGGTTTTCCGAGCGCGCCAATCAAGTCTCGATGGCTAGCGTGTGGGTGAGCGACCTGTCGCTCGTGTTGAGCACCCGCTACGGCACCGACACGCAAAGCGGTTTCGTGCTGCGCGCCGGTAGTGGCGAACCCGTCGCCGGCGCCAACGTGCGCGTTTGGCGGCAGGACCGCGACGGTCGTTACAAGCCCGCCGCCGCGCTTGTCGCCGACGCCGACGGCCGCTTCGAGATCACCGCCAAGGAGCGCGCCGCCGTGCTCCTCGCCGAGAAGGACGGGCACGCCGTGCCGAGCCTGCGGGCGTTCACCACGCGCACCGGCGAGATGAACCGGCATCCCGATTCGCAGACGGTCTTCTTCACCGATCGCGCGATCTACCGGCCCGG
>JAEXPQ010000298.1 GCA_023446735.1 Verrucomicrobiota bacterium | reverse complement strand
GCTCGAGGCCGCGGCCGACGGCCGCCTGGCCGAGCTCGCCGCCGGCGGTGACGCGGCGCTGGGCGAGGTCACGGCGCGTGGTTCCGAGGCGACGACCGTGCCGGCGCCGGAGCTCGCACCCGCCGTCTCCGCGGCGCTGGCGGAGGTGGAGCGGCTGCGCTGGCGGTTGCCCCCGAATCTCCATGACACTTTGACGGAGGCGATCTACGGCCAGGCCGGACGCATCGCCGACGGCTGCGTGCGGCGCGAGGGCCGCTCGGCGCGGCTGGTCTGGCAAAGCCGCGTGGACCGCTGGCTCACGGGCGCGTGGACCGGTTTCCCGCTGATGCTGGCGCTCTTCGCGGCGATCCTGTGGCTCACCATCGCGGGCGCGAACGTCCCTTCGGCCTGGCTGGCGACGCTGCTGGTGGACCAGGGGCACGCGTGGCTGCGCGAGACGCTGCTCGCGCTGGCGTTGCCGGGGTGGCTCGTGGGGCTCTTCGCCGACGGCATCTACCTCGCCACCGCGTGGGTCGTCAGCGTGATGCTGCCGCCGATGGCGATCTTCTTCCCGGCGTTCACGCTGTTGGAGGATCTTGGTTACCTGCCGCGTGTGTCGTTCAACCTCGACCGGATGTTCCAGGCGGCGGGCGCGCACGGCAAGCAGTCGCTCACGCTCGCGATGGGCTACGGCTGCAACGCCGCCGGTGTCGTGGCGGCGCGGATCATCGACTCGCCGCGCGAGCGGTTGATCGCGATCGTCACGAACAACTTCGCGCTCTGCAACGGCCGCTGGCCCACGCAGATCATGCTCGCGACGGTGTTCATCGGGGCGCTCGCGCCGGCGCGCTGGAGCGGGCTGGTCGCGGCGGGGACCGTCGCCGCGGTGATGATGCTCGGGTTCTTCCTCTCGTTGGCGACGTCGTGGCTGCTGAGCCGCACGGTGCTGCGCGGCGAGGCGAGCTTCTTCAACCTCGAGCTGCCGCCGTACCGTCCGCCGCAGATCTGGCGCACGCTCTACACTTCGTTGATCGACCGCACGCTGTTCGTGCTCTGGCGCGCGATCGTGTTCGCCGCCCCGGCGGGCGCGGCGATCTGGCTTGTCGGCAACGTGGATGCCGGCGGCCGACCGATCGCGTTGTGGCTGATCGAAGGCATGGATCCGGTGGGACTCGCGCTCGGGCTCAACGGCGTGATCCTGCTCGCCTACATCGTCGCGATCCCGGCCAACGAGATCGTGATCCCGACGGTGGCGATGCTCACGTCGCTCGTGGTCGGCGCAGCCGGCGCGGGGGCCGGCGTGATGTTCGAGGCGGAGAACAACGCGCTGCGCGACCTGCTCGTGGCCGGCGGCTGGACGACGCTCACGGCCGTGTGCCTGATGCTCTTCAGCCTCTGCCACAACCCGTGTTCGACGACGCTGTGGACGATCTACAAGGAGACGCGCAGCGCGAAGTGGACGGCGGTCTCGGCGCTGCTGCCGATCGCGATCGGCGCGGCGTTGTGCGCGCTGACGGCCGCGGTGTGGCGCTGGGTGGCGTGAGCGAGAGGCGGTGACACCGGATCGTGCGCGGGGATCGTCCGGGAACGCGCCTCACCCGAACAGCCGTGTGAAGTTCGCCGCGACCTGCTTCGCGAGCGCCTCGACCGTCTCGCCGCGGAGTTGCGCGAGACCGGTGTAGGTGGCGGCGAGGTTGGCGGGATGGTTCACCGGCTTGCCCTCGGGCGACGGGGGCAACGGGTGGGTGAGCCAGGGCGCGGGCGGGGGCATCGCGGGGGCATCGGTTTCCACGAGCAAACGGTCCGCGGGTACGGCGCGAAAGGCGGCGCGTTGGCGGGTCTTCTTCTCCGCGAGGAAGGAGCCGTTGAACGAGAAGAAGGCCCCGCGCTGCACGAACCCCGGCACCATCTCGGCCGGGCCGCCGTAGGCGTGGAGCAGGAAGCCGCGGCGGGGCACGGGGCGGGACCGCAGGAGCTCGTCGAGCTGGCCCCACGCCTGCAGGCAATGGATCGAGGCGGCGCGGTCGAGTTCCACGGCGAGCGCGAGTTGCGGGAGGAAGCATTCGATCTGTGCGGCGAGCGGCGCGGGCGGCGGACTGCCGGGCGGGAAATAGTCGGTGCGCGCGTCCTCCAGGATCCAGCGATCGATGCCGATTTCCCCGACGGCGGCGTGCGGCTCGGCGACGAGGCGGGCGCGCAGCGTTTCGAGCCAGACCGGGGAGCGGCCGGCGACATCCCACGGGTGCAGCCCGTAGCTGGGGCGCACGAACGCGAAGCGGGCGGCCAGCGCGCCGACAACTGGCCAGTCGGCCTCGGCGGTGCCGTTGACGACCATGGCATCGATGCCGAGGCGCTCGGCTTCGGTGGCGATGGCCGGCAGGTGGGGCGTGAGCCAGTCGTCCTGGAGATGGTTGTGCGCGTCGCGGAGCATGGCGGGTGGGTGGGGACAGGATATCCGGTGGTCCTCCGTTGGCCGGGTGAAAAGGAGAAGGCGTCGGAGGGGGCGGGTGGGGGCTCTTCCTGGTTGGAGCAACTGCGATCAAAAAACACGATGAACGGCCGATAGAGGGGGAGCGCCCCGCGCCGCATGAAGCTTCAAACCAGAGCCAGTCTGGGGGTATTGATCCTGTTTGCCACCTTGATCGGGTTGATCGCCGGAGTATCCGGCCGTGCGTTCATGCGCGGTTTGGCGGCGGCCGAACGCCGCGAAATGGACGAGGTCGGCCAGCGCGCCCGCCGGCTGGTCGAGGTCGAGACGGAGAACCTGTTCCGCACGGCCCGCGACTATGCGGAGTGGGACGACACGCTGGCCTACGCCAAGGCGCCCTTCGAGAGCTACGAGTCCGGTAATTGGACTCCGGAGTCGATGGGCAACGTGCAGGTCGATGCCATGATGGTCTTCATGCCGAGCGGGCAGCTGGCCGGCGGGGCTTGCCTGACGGCGGCTGGCGGCGTGGAGCGCCCCACGGGCGAGCTCGTGGCGCGTTTCTCGGCGCAGGCGCGTCGCGTGGCGGCGCAGGAGACGGCCAACCTGCGGCTCTTCGGGCTGATGGCGTTGGAGGGAAAACCGGTTTTCTTCGCCTGCCTGCCGGTGTTGCCCACCGGCGGCGGCGGCGCCCCGCAGGGGGCCTTCGTGGCGATTCGCCGGATCGACGAACGGCTGCGCACACGGATGGAGCAGATCATGGGGGTGGCCGTCGAAACGGGCGCGCCGGCGGCTTCGGCGCCCCCGCCGACGGCGGAGACCGGGCGCGGCGACGAGGTGCGGATCGAGCCGTTGAGCGAGGCCCGCATGGTCGTGCGCGTGTTGCTGCGCGATCCGGACCACCGCCCGCTGCTCGAGTTGCGCATGGAGATCGAACGCGCGGTTTTCCAGGAAGGCGTGCGGGCGCGCCGTTTGATGTTCTGGCAGTTGCTGGTGGCCGCGGTTGTCGTGGCGTTGGTGACCGTGTGGTTGCTGCGCGTGCAGCTCGTCCGGCGTCTGGAGAACCTCAGCGAGGATCTGCGGCGGATCGGGGAGCGGCCGCGCGAGCGTGGCCGGGTGCGGGTCGAGGGCAAGGACGAGGTGGGGCTGGTCGCGGCCGGCATCAACACCATGATCGAGAGCCTGGAACGCGGCGACCTGGAGCGGGATCACGCGCGCAAGGAGCGCGAGCTGTTGCAGGACCAGCTCCTCCACGCGCAGAAGATGGAGGCCGTGGGCGAGTTCGCCGGCGGAGTGGCACACGATTTCAACAACTGTCTCACCTCGATCGCCGGCTGGTTGCAGATCACCCGCGAGGAGCTGCCCGACGACCACACGGTGCAGGAGAATCTGGTCTTGGCGCTCAACTCGGTGGAGCACGCCACCTCGGTGGTGAATCAGCTGTTGGCCTACAGCCGGCACGGCAGCGCGCCGCTGATGGAGATCCGGCTGGGCGAGCTGCTCAGCGAGTCGCTCGTCCTGCTGCGCTCGGGGCTGCCGCGCACGATCGAGCTGCGGCTCCACGCCGAGGGTGTCGATGATCTCGTGATGGCCGATCGGACACAGTTGCTGCAGGTGTTGATGAATTTGTTGAACAACGCGCGCGACGCGATGGGGCCGAAGGGCCTGCTCACGATCAGCTTGGGCGAGGTGCTGTTGCCGTCGGCCGAGACCGCCGCGGCCAACCATCTTCCGCCCGGTGCGTACGTGCGGCTCTCGGTGCAGGACAGCGGGCCCGGCATCGCCCCCGACCACCTCGAACGCATCTTCAAGCCGTTCTTCACCACGAAGCCCGCCGGCAAGGGCACCGGGCTCGGCCTGGCCGTGGTGCAGAGCGTCGTGGCCCGCCACGAGGGCACCGTGTGGGTGGAGAGCCGGCCGGGCGAGGGCGCCACGTTCCACGTGCTCCTGCCGCGCTATCGGGCCGGAGCGAAGACGGCCGCCGGGGCGGCGCCGAGCGAACCGCTTGTGCGCGGGCTGCGCATCCTGATGGCGGAGGACGATCCCGCGGTTGCGCGCGTGGTTTCGACGGCGTTGAAACGTCGCGGCTGCGAGGTCGTCGCGGCCGAGGATGGCATGGCGGCCTGGGAGGCGCTGGTGCTCGCGGATCGCCCGTTCGATGCGATCCTCACCGATCTCACGATGCCGCGGCTGAGCGGCATGCAGCTGGCCGAGAAGATCTTCGATTCCGGGCGCAAGGTGCCCGTGGTGCTCATGACCGCGTACGGTTCTACGCTCGATGCCGAGCAGGTGAAACAGGCGGGATTTGCGGCGGTGCTCACCAAGCCGCTCATGCATGACAAAGTTCTGGAGACGCTCGCCCAGGTGGTGGGGCGCCCGCCGCCCGCGTCGCGCCGCTCGCGCGAGGGCGCCTGACGGCCGAACGACGGCCGGGCGTGCGTAGGCGCTCCGGCAACAAACGACAGGGCCGCCGCGGCTCGGGGCTGCGGTATTCGCCCCAACGATCACGCCTCGGCGTTCGGGTCGTCGCGCGCGAAGCGCCGAATCGTCTCGTGCGCCTTCGCGAAGGCGTCGCGTCGGGTTCCGGTGAGGTGTTTATCCAGTCCGAGGGCGGCGAGGAAACGCGGCGCGTACGCGGCGAGATCGGTCGGGGTCGAGTCGTCGCAGAGGGCGGCGAGCGTGCCGACGAGCGCGCGCACGGCGGGCGCTTCGGCGTCGGTGCGGAAGCGGCAGCGGCCGGCGGGGGTGCGTTCGCCCACCAGCCACACGCGCGAAAGGCAACCGGGCACACGGTGCGCCTCGGCTCTCTCGCCGGGGCTCAGGCCGGGGCGCGCACGGTCGCGGCGCAACAGCTCCTCGAGCCGTTCCTGCCAGCTCGGCAGGATCTCGAGGTCGGCGATGAGGGCGGCTTCGCGTTCGGCGGGCGACATGGGCCGACGAACGTGAACACCTGCAGCACCGGAGGCGAGCCCGGCGCGCCGATGTTGCCGGGCCGATCTGCGGGCCTCACCCGGCCTGTCGCATCTCCGGAGTTGGCTCCCGAAGCCAGAAAGCCACGGCCGTGCATCGATTGGGCGAATCGAGTCGGGTGCGCCGGACGGAACGTTCAACAGCGCGATGCGGCGTGAGAAGAAACGCTGCGCTTGGCAGCGCCGGGGTTTCGTGATTTAGCGCTCGGTTTCCTGTTCATCCCCCGAACCTTTTCTCCCATGCAATTCGGTCACTTCGACGACAAGGCCAAGGAATACGTCATCACGCGTCCCGACACGCCCCGCCCGTGGAGCAACTACCTCGGGTCGCTGGACTACGGCGCCATCATCACCAACAACGCCGGCGGCTACTCCTTCTACAAGAGCGCGCTCGGCTCGCGTTTCCTGCGCCTGCGCTCGAACTCCGTGCCGCTCGACCAGCCGGGTCGCTACTTCTATCTGCGCGACCAGGAGAGCGGCGACTACTGGTCTTCGTCCTGGCAGCCGGTCGGCAAGCCGCTCTCGAAGTACAAGTCGACCTGCCGCCACGGCACCGCGTACACGACGATCACCTCGCGCTACTCGGCGATCGAGACCGAGAGCACCTACTTCGTGCCGCTGGGCCAGGCTTTTGAATACTGGCGCCTGAAGGTCACCAACAAGGGCAAGCAGCCGCGCAAGCTCGCCGTCTTCACCTACTGCGAGATGGCCAGCCCGTGGCACATGCCCAACGACCTGACCAACCTCCAGTACTCGCAGTTCATCACGAAGGGCACCGTCGAGCAGGAGATGCTCGGCATGGCGGTGCACCCGTACCACAAGTTCGATCCGAGCAACCTCATGGGTTGCCACCGCCTCTGGATGGCCCTCGTGGGCGCGCCGCTCGCCGGCTACGAGACCGTGCGCGAGCGTTTCCTCGGCTCGGTCTACAACACCTACGCCAACCCGCAGGCCGTCATCGACGGCAAGTGCTCCAACTTCCTCGCCGAGGGCGAAAACGCCTGCGGCACCCTCCAGGTCGAGATCGAGCTCCAGCCGGGCGAGACGCGCGAACTCATCGCCATGCTCGGCCTCGGCACGCCCGACTCCCACGGCTACGCGGCCCGCGCCGCCTTCGGAACGAGCGAACGCTGCGAAGCCGAACTCCAGAAACTGAAGTCACACTGGCACGGGCTGCTCGGGGCCGCCGTCGTGAAGACACCCGACGCCGAGTTCGACTCGATGGCCAACGTCTGGGGCGCCTACAATGCCCTCATCACCTACACCTGGTCGCGCCACGCCTCCCTCGTCTACAACGGCGAGCGCGACGGCCTCGGCTTCCGCGACACCGTGCAGGATTTCCTCGGCGCCATGCCGATGCTCAAGGACCAGATCCGCGAGCGCCTCGAGCTCATGCTCACCGGCCAGGTTTCCAACGGCGGCGCGATGCCCGTCGTCGCGCCCTTCAGCCACACGCCGGGCAAGATGCCGCCGCCGAAGCGCGAGGAGTACCGCTCCGACGACTGCCAGTGGTTCTTCAACGCCATCCCCGACTACGTCGCGGAGACCGGCGACCTCGACTTCTACAAGAAGGTTCTCCCGTACTCCGACCAGGGCGAGGCGACCGTGCTCGGCCACCTGCGCCGCGCGCTCGAGTTCAACCTCGAGCGCTCCGGCAAGAACGGCCTGCCCTGCGGCCTCCACGCCGACTGGAACGACTGCGTGAAGATGGGCTACAACGGTGAATCCGTCATGGTCGCCTTCCAGCTCCGGTACGGACTCGTCTCCTACGCGCAGATCGCCGACCGCCTCGGTCTCCCCGACGAAGCCGCGTGGGCCCGCGCCGAGCAGACGAAGCTCGAGGCCAACATCCAGGCCGCCGCCTGGGACGGCGAGTGGTACCTCTGGGCCATCGGCGACGACGGCCACCGTTACGGCGCGAAGACCGAGGCCGAGGGCAAGATCTACATCAACACCCAGGTTTGGGCCGTGATGTCCGGCGCCGCCTCGCCCGCGCAGGGCCGCAGCGCGATGGACGCCCTCCAGCGCGAGCTCGCGACGCCGTACGGCATCATGCTCAGCGCGCCGCCATTCACGCACACGCCCCCGACCGTCATGGGCGGCGTGATCTACAACCACGGCATCAAGGAGAACGCCGGCATCTTCTGCCACACGCAGAGCTGGGCCGTGATCGCCGAGGCGCTGCTGGGCGACGGCGACCGCGCGTACGAGTACTACCGCGCGTTCATGCCCTCGGCCTACAACACCCGCGCCGAGCTGCGCGAGATCGAGCCGTACGTGCACTGCCAGACCACCTACGCGACCTGCAATCGCAACGCCGGCAAGTCGCGCGTGGCGTGGCTCTCCGGCACCGCCTCGTGGGCGCACCACACCGCGCTCCAGTGGATCTGCGGCGTGCGCCCCGAGATCGACGGCCTGCGCCTCGATCCGTGCATCCCGAAGAGCTGGCCCGGCTTCAAGGTCGAGCGCGTGTTCCGCGGCAAGCGCGTGAAGATCGAGGTGAAGAACCCGGCCGGCGTCTGCAAGGGCGTCGCCTCGCTCGTGATCGACGGCAAGAAGGTCGACGGCAACCTCATCCCCCTGGATCGCATCCAGGACGGCACGAAGGTCGTCGCCACCCTCGGCTGAGCCTTTTCCGCGTTGCTGGATGGCGCAGCCATTCAGCTCTCCGACTTCCAAGGCCGCCTCATCCAAGGCGGCCTTGCTGTTTACAGTAGGCGGAGACGGCGAGCCCGGCGGCGGACCTGGCCAATCTGGAACTCACGAACGCAGGAACGGACTTGAACCACAGAGCTCTCCGAGAACACGGAGGATGTTGAAAGTCGGAAGGCGTGAATGGAGTCGCACCCCGCTCACCCCAGCCGCTTCTTCCAATAATCGGGATGCTGGCTGTGGTGTTTGCAGGCCAGAATCTGGATGCAGTCCGCGCCGATCCGGTAGTAGAGTCCGAAGGGGAAACGGCGCAGCAGGACACGGCGGACGTTGCGACCGACGACCGGCCAGCATTCCGGCATGGCGCGGATCGCCTTCACGGCTTCGTCGATCTCGTCGAGAAACTGGACCCCGAGCCCGGCCACGCGCTGTTCGTAGAAGCGCGCCGCTTCGCCGATCTCGGCGGTGGCGGCCGGGTGGTGGATGACCGACTTCACAGCTTCTGCCGCAGTTGGCGCATCGCGTCTTCGTGGGGCTGCCCCTGCACTGCGCCGCGCTCCAGCTCATCCGCTCGCCTGGCCGACTCCTCGACCGCGGCCACCTCGCTGGTCTCCGCGAGATCCTTGTCGATGCTCACCCACAGGGTTTGGGCGAGCCGCACGCGTTCCTCCATCGGGAGGGCCAAGGCCGCGTTGGTGAGCTGGTCGGTCGACATGCGGCGAGGCTATCCTTGTGCGTGGTTTGGTCAACGGGGGCAGGCGCATGGCGTCTGCGTGGGCAGTCCTTGCGCTGGGCCGATCCGTTGATCGCCTCCGCCTCGTTCGTTTTAGGCCGACCCGATCGATGGCTGCCCGCTGTGTTTGCGAGCCAGACTCGATTCCTGCCAATTGTGATCGGCTCAGCTGGCCGCCGGAGCCGCTCCACCGGGGGAGCCCCAGAGGCGGCGCTGCAGCTCCACGAAGCGCGCGACGATGGGGCTGTGGGCTGCATGACGGCCGTTGGTCACGACTTGGCGCCCGCCGATCCACACCTCGCGGATCGCCCGTCGCTCCAGCGAGAACAGTAGGTTGGCGGCGAGCGCGCCGGGCTCCGCCCCGGCGATGGAGGGATCGAAGAGGTTGACGGTGAGGAAGTCGGCGGGGCGTCCGGCCTCGATGGCGCCACCGGTGGCGCCGAGGCTGCGCGCGCCGGCCGCGGTCGCCGCCTGCATCAACGAAACAACGACATCGGGGGCGAGGCCGGGGTGCAGGGGGCGGGTCTGCCGCAGTTGGTAGTCGATCAGCCGCGCATCCTCCAGCAGGTCGATCTGGATCTGGCTGCCGGTGCCGAGCGAGAACGGCACGTTGGCGGCCAGCAGACGGTCGGCCGGTGCCAGCGCGGTGCCGAGGTTGCGCGCGGTGGTCGGGCACAGGCAGACGCCCGCGCGGGCGGCGGCCAGCAGCTGGATCTCCGCGTCGGCGAGGGGCGGCGCGTGCACCGCGGTGAAGCGTTTGCCGAAGAGTCCGTGCTCGGCCAGCAGCGTCAATGGGCTGCGGCCGTGGGCGGCGAGAAAGGCTTCCTGCGCGGCGGGCGACTGCGGGAGGGGGACATGCAGCCGCAGCCGTTGGGCATGCGCGTAGGCGGCCATGGCCTTGAGCTCGTCGGTCGACACGGCGTCCACGGTCAGCGGGGCGATTCCGGTCCACGCTTCGTCGCTGGAATGGTGCCGGTCGAACGACACCCGCAGGGCCTCGGCCTCGCGCAGGTAGTGGTCGATCGAGGCGTCGCGCTGTCGCGGATGGTTGGATTCGAGCGCGCAGCCGGGCACCTCGCGGGTGCAGGCGGTCCGGAACAGGGCCAGCCGGATGCCGACATCGCGCGCGGCGCGCAGCACCTGGAGGGCGAGGTGGTTGGGCTCGGGCGAGGGACTGCCGTCGGGCTGGTGGTGGAAGGAGTGGAACTCCCCCACGCACGTGATGCCCGAGATCAGCATCTCCATGAAGGCCATGCGCGCGGTGTCGTACACGTCGGCGGCGGTGAGCGCGCCGGCGAGGCGGGTCTGCGCGGCATGCCAGAGGCCGAGCGAATCGCGCTCGGCCCGGGAGCGCTGCTCCGTGCGACCGCGCAGGAGGCGGTGCAGGCAACGGGAATGGCCGTTGACCAGTCCCGGCACGGCGGCCTGCCCGGACAGGCGGCGGGCGGCGGCGAGGTCGGCCGGTTCGCGCGAGAAGCGCGTGATCCGGCCCCGGTCGTCGGCGAAGAAGGCCAGGCCGGACTCGAAGCGGTCGCCGGTGTAGACGTAGTCCGGCAACCAGCCGTTCTCCCGCGGACTGGCGCCCGCGGCGGGTGTGGCGGGGGCTGGGGTAGGGGCGGGGGCGGGTGGTCGGGGGCGTTCGCGTCCGTTCATGGTGTGGGTGCCGGGCGAGGAGCAGAAGCGAACC
>JAEXPQ010000255.1 GCA_023446735.1 Verrucomicrobiota bacterium | reverse complement strand
TGATCGGCTGGGTGCAGGGCCGCGCCGAGTTCGGCCCGCGCGCGCTCGGCGCCCGCTCCATTCTCGGCGACGCCCGTTCGCCGCAGATGCAGAGCCTGCTCAACCTCAAGATCAAGTTCCGCGAGTCGTTCCGCCCATTCGCGCCCATCGTGTTGGCCGAGCGCGCCGCCGAGTTCTTCGACCTCGCCGCACCGTCGCCCTACATGCTCCTCACCGCCCCCGTACGCGGCGCCCGCCTCTCCTCCACCGCCGTGCCGATGGCCGAGCGCCTGCGCGAGATCCGCTCCGCCATCCCGGCGGTCACCCACGTCGACGGTTCCGCTCGCATCCAGACCGTGGATGCCCTCGAGAACCCGTTTCTCCACGCCGTGCTGCGCGAGTTCGACGCGCTCACCGGCTGCCCGGTGCTGATCAACACCTCGTTCAACGTCCGCGGCGAGCCGCCCGTCTGCCACCCGCGCGAGGCGATCGAGGGTTTCCTGCACACCGGCATGGACGCCCTCGCCCTCGGCCCCTTTTTCCTCGAGAAATCCTCGATCCCGCCCGCCCGCCTCCCCGCTCCCACGACCCGCACCTTCGCGCCCGACTAGGCCCATCGCCAGGCAGACCAGCGAGCTCGCTCGCGCTCCGGAAAGCGCGGGCAAACACGCTGACCGACATGGCGGGCACGAGGTCGCGCGCTCCTTGTTCCTCCCCTCGTTCCGGTCTTCGCTCTCCGGCTTCACTCTCTCCGATGCGTTTCCTCCGCCACTTCCGCAAACTCCTCGCCGACCTCTTCGGTTTCGCCCGCCAGAACAAGGCGTGGTGGATCGTACCGCTCGTCCTGCTCCTGTTGCTCGTCGGCGTGCTGATTGTCGGCGTGTCCACCATCTCCCCCTTCATCTACACGCTCTTCTGAGCGCCGGTTGCCGCAAGCATGCCCACACCGGACTCCACACCCCGACGTTCTCCCGCCTGGCCGCTGAAACTGCTTCTCGGTTGCACCATCGCGATCGGGTTCCTCGCGCTGCTTCTGGGCGGGCTGGAGCTGATCCTGCGGCTCTGCGGCTACGGCCACTCGCCTCACTTCGCCCGCACCGAGAAGGCCGCAAACGGCACCGCCTGGCTCCGCGAGAACCGCTGGGTGACCGCCCCGTTCTTCGCCCCCGAGATCATCCGCCGCCCGCAGCCCTTCCGTCTTCCCGCGACAAAGGCGCCGCGCACCTACCGCGTGTTCGTGCTCGGCAGCTCCGCCGCGATGGGCGACCCCGAGGCGTCCTTTTCCATCGCCCGCGTGCTCGATGTGCTGCTCCGCGAGGCGCATCCGGAGATCAACTTCGAAATCGTCAACGCCGGCATCACCGCGATCAACTCCACCGTCGTCCGCCGGATCGCCGCCGACTGCGCCGAGCTCTCGCCCGACCTCTTCATCGTCTACGAGGGCAACAATGAGGTGATCGGCCCCTTCGGCCCCGGCACGGTCTTCACCCCGTTCCTCGGCTCGCCCGGTGCGGTCCGCACCGCCGTCGCGCTCAAGCGCTCGCGCATCGGGCAGCTGTTGGCCGCCACCGCGCGCCGCTTCGGTCGCGACCAGCAGGCTCCCGCGGACTGGGGCGGCATGGGCATGTTCCTCGAGCACGGCATCGCCGCCGACGACCCGCGTCTCGCCACCACCCGCCGCCTCTTCCGCGAGAACCTCGCCGCCATCGCCGCCGAGGGTCGCGCCGCCGGCGCCCCGGTCTTCCTCTGCACCGTCGTCACCAACCGCCGCGAGTTCGCCCCCTTCCTCTCCCTGCACAGCCCCGGACTCGACCCCGCGGCCCGCGCCCGTTGGCAGGAGCTCTTCGCCAAGGGTGGCGCCGCCGCCGATGCCCGCGATCTCTCCACCGCGCTGCCCCTGCTCGAGGAGGCGGCCCGTCTCGCCCCCCAGCACGCCGAGACCCGCTACCTGCTCGGCTTCGTGCAACTCGAGACCGGCAACCACGACTCGGGGAAACAATCCCTCCAACGAGCGCTCGACCTCGACGCCCTGCGCTTCCGCACCGACTCGCACCTCAACTCGATCATCCGATCCTTTGATACCACGCCCGGCGTGCGCGTGGTCGACCTCGCGGCCGCCACCGACACCTCCTCGCCGCAGGAGGTCACCGGCGACGAGCACCTCTACGAACACGTCCACTTCAACATCCGCGGCGCCTACCGCGCCGCCTTCGACCTCGCCGAGGCCGTCGAGGACGACCTGCGTCGGCGCAGCCTCGTCGCCACCGAGTCGCCACGACCGACCTGGGCGACGCTCCAGGTTGTGCGCGACCGGCTCGCCTACACCGCCTACGAGCAGGGCCTGATCGTGCGCGAGCTGCTCGCGCGTTTCTCCAAGCCACCCTTCACCGGCCAGCGCGGCAACGACGCCCGCCTCGCCCGTTATCGCACGATGGACCAGACCGTCGCGCTTCTTCTCACCCGCCCCGAGCTCGTGGCCGACCTCGCCCAACGCTACGAAGCCGCGATCGCCGCCCGGCCCGACGACTGGATTCTCCGCCGCAACGCCGGCATGGCCTTCACCGCCCTCGGCCAACCCGCCCGCGGCCGGCCGCTCCTCGAGCAGGCCACCGCCGTAATCGACGACGACCCCGACACCCTCTCCGCGCTGGCCCAAACCTACCGCGCCCTCGGCGAGACCGAGCGCGCCGCCACGACCTTCGCCCGTCTCCGCGCCCTCGAGCCCCGTTATCCCGGACTGCCGGCCGCGGAGTAGCACCCGACGCGCGCCCCCTGGGCACTCCCGCGCGACTCCACGTCGCAACCTCGTCCGGCCCAACGGGGGCTGCGCTTACGGCGCGCGGCCGACTCGCACCCGCAGGAACCGGCGCGGAGAGCCGGCCGCGGTGATCGGCTGACTGTCTCGAAAAACCACCGACTCCACGTCCGGCGCCTCCGCCACCGGCTCCCCGAGCGGCACGGCGTCAGCCGCCCACGGTCCCGCCGGCGATTCGGCGGTGAAGACGGTATAGACCAGGCCCGTCGCAGGCCGCGGACGCCGAAACGTAACCGTCAGGTAGGATCGCCCGCCCTCCTCGGCAATCCCGCCGCTCGTGGCGGGGACCGACGACCCGCCGCGCGGATCGAGCACAAGCCCGTATTCGAGCAGATTGGCCAGACCGTCACCATCCGGGTCGGCGTGATCGCCGCTCACAGCGGTGTCGGCGAGCTCGCGACCGGTGAAGTGCACGGACTGGTAGCCGGGGAAGCCGGCGAAAGCCGTCTGCGAGTCGAGTGCGCAGCCGCCGAAATCGAAGAGGGCCTGATTCTCCCAGGTGTTGCCCGAGGTCGGGTCGGTGTTGTCCCATCCGTTGCCGGCGACGGGGATCCACGTGGCGTCCCAATAGACCACGCCGGCGCCGCGCTCGTTCGGCACCGCGTCGACGATGCCCAGGATCGCCTGCAACATCGCCCGCTGGCCGGCGACCGTCGCGGGGTAGCCGGCAGTGAGCTGCGCTTCGGTGCCGATCACGTTGCTCTGGTTGTCGGACCAACCGAGCGTGAACGGATACGCGGTCTCGCACACCAGCACGGGCCGCGCGTAGCGGACGGCGGCGTTGTTGAGCGTGGTCTGCAGCGCCGCGAGCGCTCCGTGCCAATACGGATAATACGAAAGACCGGTGTAGTCCCAGTCGACACCCTGCGCCTTCACGCCGTCGAACCACCACTGCACGGTCCCCCAGTCGCCACCCTTGGCGATGTGGAGCACCACGCCGGCCCGCGGCGCGGCGGCGCGCACGGCGGCGATGCCCTGCGCGAGCAGTTGCGCGAGGTTGTCGAACGTCCAGCCCGCGGCATGGAGGCTGCCTTCGTCCCAGAGCAGGCCGTCGTTGATCTCGTTGCCGACCTGCACGTAGTCGGGCTCCGCGCCGGCGGCGACGAGCGCGGAGCAGACGTCGAAGGTGTGCGCGTACACGTCGGTCTTGAGCTGCGCGAGGCTGTGGCCGTTCCAGGCCGCGGGCTTGGTTTGCTGCCCCGGGTCGGCCCAGATGTCGGAGTAGTGGAAATCGACGAGTACGCGGAGCCCGAGCGTCTTCGCACGCGCGGCCATGGCGACGACCTGCGTCTTGTTGTTGTAGCCATCGGCCGGGGTGTGGAAGACCCGCAGGCGCACGGTGTTCACGCCGCTGGCTTTCAGGATGGCCAGCGCATCGCCGGGGGTTCCCGCCGCATCCGCGTACGTGCCGCCCAGCGCTTCGCTTTTGTCGAGCGAGGACACGTCGCAGCCCTTGATCCACAGCGCCGCCGGCAGCGCCGGCGCCAGCCACAACGAGGCCGCGAGCAGGGCGGCACCTGACACGGGAAGTTTCATGGGAGTCAACCGGGGTTTGCGTTCGGGGTACGCCGCCAAGGCAGCCACAGGACAAACCGTCCCACAAACCGTAAAACTGTTTCACCGGGAGATTTCCTGCGCCTTCGCCCAGCCACGGTTTCCAAGCCGGCGTGCCGATCGCCTCGCTCGCGCGCTCCATCGAAGCGTCCCGTCTCCGCGCTCCCGGATGCGCGAGACCTTCGGGTGTTTCCGGCAGGCCCACGCGAGGTCCGCAGCGCCGCCGCGCGGTTCGCGCGGCTTCCCGCCCTCAGCGTTTCAAGCCGGCGAGGAACGGGGGGCGCGGCAGACCGAGCCGGCGACTGAGGAAGAAGCGCAGCGCCACCCGCAGGCAGCCGAAGCCATAGACGACGCTCCGCTGGAAGTTGATCGAGGACGCCTCCGGGAAGTACTTCGTCGGGCAGCTCACCTCGGCGATCGGGTAGCCGAGCCAGAGCGCCTGCGCGATGAACTCGCTGTCGAAGACGAAATCGTCGGAGTTCGCCGAGAGATCAAGCCGCTCCAGCAGCTCGCGGGAGTAGGCCCTGTATCCGGTGTGATACTCCGAAAGCTTCGCCCCGAGCAGGACGTTCTGCACGGCGGTGAGACCGCGGTTGGCGACGTACTTCCAGCCGGGCATGCCGCCGCGCAGCGCGTGGCCGCCGAGGATGCGGGATCCCATCACGAAATGGTAGAGCCCGTTGGCGATCATTGACGCCATCGCCGGGATGAGCAGCGGTGTGTACTGATAGTCCGGGTGCACCATCACCACGACGTCCGCTCCCTGCTCGAGCGCCAACCGGTAGCAGCTCTTCTGGTTGCCACCGTAGCCGAGATTGCGCGCATGGACATGCACCAGCACCTGCGGCAACGTCCGCGCCAACGCCACGGTCTCGTCGCGGCTGCCGTCGTCGACCACGATGACCAGGTCGACCACGCGCTGCGCCATCACCTCGTCATAGGTGGCGCGCAGCGTCCGCGCCGCGTTGTACGCCGGCATCACAACCACAATTTTCTTTTCGTTGAACATGGAATTCGGGCCGCTCCAGCCACACCGAGAACCCGGCCGTCGACAACCCCCTTTCGTCCCGGACGCACAAGACGCGCGACGATGCCGCGCCCAAGCCGTCCGCGATTCCCCGGCTCACACCAGCGCCGCGAGCACCGCCGCGGCCGAATCGCGCCAGGTGGGCAGCGGCCGATTGAGCGCCGCCCGGACCAGCTCGCCGACGAGCCGTTCGTCGGCGAGGACCCGCCGCAACCCGTCCGCCCAGGCGCCGACATCGTTGCCGGGCAGCACCAGGCAACCACCCGCGGCGGCATGCTCGGCGAGCGCCGGGATGTCGCTGCACACGCAGGGCAGCCCGCTCCACAACGCCTCGATCACCGGCAGCCCGTTGCCTTCCGCCTGGGAAGGAAACACCCCCGCGAGACACTGCTCGGCGAGCGCCGCCACCGCGCCGTCCGGCAGCGCGCCGTGGTAGCGCAGCCCGGGCCGGCGCAACGCCGTCGCCCGCACCCGCCGCTCCACCGGTGCCCCAAAATATGGATTCACCCGGCCGATCAGGTGCACCGTGAAATCGACGCCCTCCGCCCACAGGCGCTCCGCGGCGTCGAGCAGCAGCAACTGGTTCTTGCGCGGCTCGAGGATGCCGACCATCAGCAGCGCCGGCGCCCCGGCCGGCCGCTCACGGTTGCGGGCCCGCGGGCGCCCGGAGCCGTCGGCGCCGAGCGGAAACGCGGTGACGCGCGCCCGGGGAAAGATCCGCGCCCACTCCCAGTAGTCCGCGAGCTCCGCCCGGCTCGTCTCCGAGATCGCGAGCACGCGGTCGAAGCCGGCCAGCAGCTTCAGGTAACCCGGGTGGCGCGCCACGCTCTGCGGCCATGTCGTCTGCGGGAACTTCATCGGGATCGCATCGTAGTACACCGCGGCGGTGCGACAGCCCGGCTGCGCAACCCACGCCCCGAACCCCGGTCGCTCCTCCTCGCCGAACAGCTCGGGGGTGAGCAGCCAGTCCGTGGCGGCGAACGGAATCGGGGACCCGTCGGCCCGCGTCCAGCGCCTGGTCGCGCCCTCCCACCGCACCGGCGCCAAACCCTCCGCGCCCACCCGCGCGCCGAGTTCGTGGCGCAGGCGCGCGCTCACGCGCTGGATGCCCGAATGATGCCCCGAGCGGGCGGCCTTGGTGGTGTCGTAGTAGATCATGCCTCCTCCCGGATGCGCGCGAGCAACTGCGCGGCGTTGCGATGCACGTCGAAATTCTCCCGCACCCACGCCAGCGCGCCGGCGCGGAGCCGCTCGCACAACGCGTCGTCCCCCGCGAGACGCCGCCAGGCTTCGGTCCAGGCGGAGGCGTCGTCGATCGCGGCCACCAGTCCCGTGCGCTCGTGGGCGACCGCCTCGGTCGTGCCGGCGACCGGCGAGGTCACGACGATCGCACCCGCCGCCATCGCCTCGGGAATCACGTTGGGCAAGCCGTCCCGGTCGCCGTTGCGGGCGACGATGCCGGTGTGCACAAGCACATCCGCCCAAGCGAGCGCGCCGAAGATCTCCGCGAGGGGGCGGTGCCCCATCAGCGTCACTGCCGTACGGAGACGCAACGCCTCGATCTGCGCCGCCAAACGTGGGTGCAGCGGACCGCCGCCGTAGATACGCACCTCGAGCGACAGGCCGGCGGCGCGGGCGGCGGCGTAGAGTTCCAGCTGGCGCTCCAGCCCCTTCTTCTCGACGAGGCGGGCCACGCAGACGACCCGCAACGTGGCGCGCGGCGAACGGAGCGCCTTGAACGGCGGCAGCACCTCCAGGCCGCGCCGGATGACCGCGAGCTTCGCCGGCGGGGTGCCCCGCTCGCGGAGCGTCGCCGCCGCCATCTCGGTCGAGGTGCGCACGAAACGCGCCGTGGCGATCTTCTCGCGCAGGAGCCAGTCGCCACCATGTTCGTACAAGTCGTAGGCGTGCGCCGCCATGCTGTAGGGAACCCCGGTCAGGCGCCACACCGTCCACGCCGCGGCGGCCGGCGCGGAAGCCCAGACGGCGTGCACCTGGCGCGGCCGTTCGCGACGGAAACGGGGCGCCTCGACGATGCCGTAGCCCGCCCCGAGGAGATTCTCCCAGAAGTTCAGCCAGCCATGGGGCCTCTTCGAAATCAGCGCCCCCCACGCATCGGCCAGCAGGCCGCCGCGGGTGCGCCACGTCTCCAGCGGCAGCCGCCAGAGGACCGTGCAGAGGCGCCGCCGCGCGAAACGGTCGACGGGCGCGCCGGCGAACTCCGTCCCGCCGCCCCACAGCGACACCGTGCGCAGCCGGACCCCGCGCGCGCGCAACGCGACCACCTCCCGCTGGAGGAAGGTCTCGGTCGGATGCGGAAACCGGGTGAACAGCAGCACCAGCTCGGGGCCGGTCGCGGTCGCCGTCGCCTGCACTGGCGTCGCGGAGGACATGGCCGTTCAGAGCGTCGACGGGCGCGGCAGCGCCGCGGCGTCGAACCCGAGGCCGATCAACTCGTGGATGAGCACGGTCGGGTCCTCCTCGTAGCGCAGCGCCTCGAAGCGGCGCCGCGCCTCGGCATAGGCGCCGGGCCGGCGGATCCATTGCTCCATGACCTCGCGCAGGCCGCCCGCGGAGTCGATGATCGGGCAGCCGGCGCCGCGCTCGAAGAACTTCACCGTGAGGCGTTCCTGGGGCATGACGCTGCCGTAGCCGTTGAAGATGATCGGGCAGCGGAAGTGCAACGCCTTGGCGCAGGTGGTGGTGCCGCCGCGGGTGACGATCGCGTCGCTCACCTGCATGAGCCGGTGCATCTCGTCGGTGTAGCCGTCGATGAAACACGCGAACTCGGGATGCTGCGCGCGCCAGTGGATCGCCTCGGCGTAGGTGCGGGCGTTGCGCCCGCAGACGACGATCGCCTGCACGCGGTCGGCGAACTCCGCGAGCACCGGCAGCAGCTCCATGTGCTGGTTGGCGCCGTTGCCGCCCGTGCCGAGCAGCACGGTGAAGCGGTCGTCGCGCAGTCCGAGGTTCTCGAGCAGGAAACGGCGGCGTTGCGCGGCGTCGTAGACCTCCTTGTGCGAGCGCGGGCGCATGAGGTGGCCGCGCACGCGGGTCTGCTCCGGCCGCAGCCCGAGCTTGAGCGCGTAGTCGCGCGCCGTGGGGGTGCGGGAGAAATAGAGATCGACCGTCTTGTCGATCCAGTTGCGACTGTAGCCGAAACCGCCGGAGAACTCCCCGCAGTAGGTGGTGCACCGCACGTTCTCCGCCCCGAGCTCGGCGCGCGCGACCTCGAAGTACCCGCGGTTGAGGCAGTCGTGGACGCTGAAAATGAGGTGCGGCCGGTACTCGCGCAGCAACTCCCGGTAGTAGCGTTTGCCGAAGCTGATGCTCTCGCGGTTGATGATGCTCAGCCCCTCCACGAACACGTAGTACGGATGGTGGAGCCACGGCGCCTTGCGCTGGATCCAGTTGTAGAAGTCGACGCCCCACCGGCCGATCAGCGACGATTTCTCGAGCAACTGCTCGATGCGCACGTCGACCCGGTGCCGGTAGAGTTCGAACGCCCATTCGGCGAACGCCTGGGCGCGCGCATCGTGGCCGCCGCCCGTGCTGGACGTGAGAACGAGGATACGAACTTGGCTCACGTCAGGAGACTCCGAAATAGCGCGCCTGGACGGCGCGGCGCAACCATGAGGGCGCCAGGCGCGCCCCGAGCGGGGCGAGCACCGTCTGGAAGAACGACCCCGAGCGCACGACCCCCGAGCGGCCGCGGCGCAGGGCCCGGTGGAGATCGCGGGCGGCCCGTTCGGCCCGGGGCGCGGCGGCCAGCGTGGCATCGAGCCGGCGGGCGACGCGCTGCTGCGCGGGCGGGAGGGTCTCAGGCAGGGCGGCGAACATGGTTTGGTTGAAGCCCGTGCGGTAGTCGCCGGGGCGAAAGTCGACGACTGTGATTCCGGCCCGGGAGCCCTCCAACATCAAACTTTCCGAGAGCGCGGCGAGCCCCGCCTTGGCGATGTTGTAGCCGGCGAGGTACGGGATCGGAAACTCCACGGCCATCGAGGTGACATTCACGATGGCGCCGCGCCGGCGCGGCGCCATCGCCGCCCACACCGCGCGGTTCAGTGCCAGCGAGACGCCGAGCATCTCGTCCAGCTGCGCCCGCCACAGCTCGCCCGGCCGCTCGAGCAGACCACCGAAGAGGCCGTAGCCGGCGTTGTGCACGAGCAGGTCGAGCCCCGCCGCCTCGCGTTCCACGGCGGCGACCAGCGCCTCGGCCGCGCGGTCTCCCGCGGCGAGATCGAAAGCCACGGGATGGAAACGGGGCGCCGCCGGCAGCGTCTCGGGCCGACGCGACGTCCCCCACACCTCCACGCCCGCCGCCAACAGCATCCGCGCGAACTCCCGCCCGAGCCCGGCTCCCGCGCCGGTGACCAGCGCGGTGCGGTAGCGGTGGGCGAGCGAAGGAGTCGACATGGTCGGCAAACGCGGCGGGCGTCACGCGCCCGGGGCGCGCAGGACCAGACAGACATTGGCGCCGCCGAAGCCGCTGGCGTTGTTGAGGACCACCCGCGGCGCGGTCGGCAGCGTCGCCCGGGGCAGGTTGAGGTCGGCGAACTTCGGATCGACGGTGCGCAGGCCGGCGCCGCCGGGGATGAAGCCGCCGCGGATCGCGAGCGCGCACAGGCCCGTCTCGAGCGCGGTGGCCATCGACAGACCATGGCCGGTGAGCGCCTTCGTGCTGCTCACCGCCACGCGGCCGGCCTCGGCGCCGAAGACCTGGCGGATCGCCTTCACCTCGGAGGCGTCGCCGATCGGGGTCGAGGTGGCGTGGGCGTTGATGTAGTCGACTTGCGAGGGCGCCAGCCCGGTGGAGCGCAGCGCGCGCTCCATGGCCGCGGCGAGACCGACCCCTTCGGGATGGGAAATAGCGACGTTGTAGCCGTCCGACGCCTGGCCCCAGCCGGCCAGTTCCGCATAGGGCGTCGCCCCGCGGCGCGCCATCGCCTCTTCGCTCTCGAGCACGACGACCGCTGCGCCGCCGGTGCCGACGAATCCGTCGCGAGCCGCATCGAACGGCCGGGACGCGAGCGCGGGGTCGGTCGCCAACGAGAGGGCGCGCATCGCCGCGAACGGCAGGATGGCCTCGGTGTTGCCGTCCTCGGCCCCGACCACGATCATGCGATCCTGCCGTCCCAGCACGATATCGTCGTACGCGAAGCCGAGCGCGTGTCCAGTCGATGCGCACGCCGAGGAGAAGCCGCACGAGTTGCCGCGGATCTTGAACGCCGCCACGAGGTTGAAGTTCAACGTCCCCGAGATCGACGAGACCACACCCACCGGCGAGCAACGGTTCACGCCGAGCTCATGCATGCGGCGCAGGTAGTAGGCCAGCAACATGGGCGAACCGCCCGAGGCGCAATAGAGGCCGGTCCGCTCGTTCTGCACCTCGCCCTCGGCCAGCCGCGCGTCCTCGATGGCCTGCAACATCGCGCAGTGGGCGTACAGGCCGTGCGGCGCCATGCTGCGGAGCAGTTCGCGCCGGATCGAGTAACGGGCCGGGAACGTCCAGTCCTCCGGGTCGACGGACTCGACTCCGAACTCCTTCACCGTCCCCATCAGCTTGATCGGCACCTCGGGCCGCTGGAACGCCGGGTAGAGCTCGAAGCCGTGTCGCAGCTCGCGCAAACTCGTTTCCACGGCCGACTTGTCGTTGCCGATGCTGCTGACGAAACCGAGACCGGTGATGTAGACTTTCCGCATGGGTTGAGGGGACCGCCGCCGCAGGCGATGGTGCCATCCCCGGCGAAGGAAGGTCGAGGGTCCGAACCCGCTGCAGTCGTGGCAACTGGAAAGAAGTCGGAGCGCCGAGAGGACGAGCGCGCGCCGGACGCCGGCCCCTCGCCGCGACCGGCGCTTGTCGATTGCCACGAACGGGCAAACGCGTTTTCGCTCGCCCGCGTCTTCACCGCCTCCGTACACCCGGCGCCGCACCTGTCCTTTCCCCATGCCACTTCGCCCCGCCCTGTTCCGCCTGTCGCTCGCCCTGACCCTCCTGCTCGGCGCCGCCGCCGGATGCCAACGCGCGGCCCCCGGCGAGCAAGCCGCGGCGTTGGACGCAACCCTCGCCGGCCTGCAGGCGGAGTTTCCCGACGACCCGACCGCCACACAAGCGGACGGGCTCGAGCAACCCGCGCGCCGCGCCGAGAAGGCCTACGCGGCGCTGCTCGCGCTGCGCGAAAGCCACCCGCAAGATCCGGCCGTCGCCGAGGCCTGCGCCCAAGCCGAGCCCCGTTACCACGAGTTGCGGCGCCGCTGGCGCCTGGCGCGCGAACGCCGCGCGCTCGCCGACCTGCTGGGCGGGCTCAAAGTGCGGGGTTACCGCGCCGCCCGGAACTCCCTCGTGCCGCGGCTCCTGGACTCGCTCGCCTCGGCCGCCCACCAAGCCGCCGTCTGCGAGCCGGGCACGCTCCCGCCCCTGGCCCGCGAAACGGCACGACTCGCCGCACGACTGGTGGAGGCGACGCCCGCCATGGGGGACCGGACCGCCGCGGCGAACCTCCCCACCGATTGGCGACAGGTCGCCGGCGCGATCGAACACTGGCGCGAGCAGGAACCGCCGGAGTTCTCGCTCGGCCTCGGGCTCGCCTTCGCGGTGTTGGGCAAGACCGGCTTCGCGCTCGTCGAGCTTGAGCGGGTCGATCCCGCGCGCCTCGACCGGCCCGAACACGCCGCACTCCTGCCGCTGGCCCGCGCGATCGTCCTCAGCCGGGCGGGTTTTCCGGAACTCGCCACCCGCGAGGCGACCCGCCTTTCCGGCGACACGGAACAGGGCCGGCAGTTGCTCGCCGCCATCCACGCCCTCCTCGCGTACGGTTACGCCGAGGAGCGCAACTGGAAGCAGATGGATCGCGAACTCGCCCTCGCGGTCCGCGCCTGGCCCAACAACCCGCTGGTCGTCTTTCTCACGGGCGAACGCCTGCTCGCCGACGGCCGGCGGGAGGCGGCGCTGGAGACCTTCGAGCAACTGGCCGGAGCCTCCGAGGCGGCCTGGCTCGCTCCGTTGCTCGCCCGGCGCATCCGGGAGGTCCGCGACAGCACCGGCGAAGTCCCGCCGCTCGCGCTCGACAACGGTTTCATGGTCCGCTGCGTCCTCCAGTCGCTGCTCGCCCAGGTGGAGCGCTCCGAGCCGGACCGGCCGCTCGCCCGCCTGCTCGCGGCCGCGCAACAGCTTCCGGCACTGCTCGGCGCCGAGCTGGAACCCTGAACAACCTCGGCTCCCCGCACTTGGCCGGCAGCGCTCCCGAGCGGGCCCGGTTTGAGCGGACGCCGAAAACGCCGATAGAAAGCGGGTGTTCTTCCTCTGTCGCCCGGCGTGCATTCGATATCCGGCCAAACGGCCGAGCTCCGCATCCTGCGGACCGCTGGCCTGCGCGCTGATCCCGGCCTTCCCGGCGCCCGGCACCGAACAATGGGGATCGCTCGCCGGAATCCTGCTGCTCCTCCTCGCGCTGCTCACGACGGTCTGGTTCTATCGGCGGCTCGCCAACCAGATCCGCCACTCCCGCCAGGAGCTGAAGGAACTGCTCGAGGCCGCCCCCTTCGCCGTCGCCGTCTCCCGCCGTTCGTCCGGCAAGCTGCTCTTCGCCAATCGCCGCGCGATCTCCCTGCTCGCGCTGTCGCCGGACTACTCGGCCCAATACATTCCCTACGCCAACGGCGGCGCCGAACGCGAGGCGCTCCTCGCGCGCCTGCATCGCGACGGGGCCATCATCGATCGCGAGGTGGAACTCGTCGCCTTCGACGGGCGACGCTTCCCCGCGCTCGGCTCGATCACTCCGATCACGTTCGCCGGCCAACCGGCCCTCATCGGAGCCTTCCAGGATGTCTCGAACCTCAAGGCCACCGAACTCAAGGTGCGTTCCAGCGAGATGCGTCTCCGCGCGCTGTTCGAGACCGTGCCCGACGGCATCGTGGTGCTCGACCGCGAAGGGCGCATCCGCCAGGCCTCCGAGTCCTGCGGCCCGCTCGTCGGCGCCGCCGACCTCACCGCCTACCTCGGCCGCTCGATCCTTGAGTGCATCGTGGAGGATGACCGAACCGTCGCACAGGAAATGCTACGCCGGGTCGTGGCCGGCGAAACCCGCGAGCCGGTCGCCTACCGGATCGCCCGCGCCGACGGCGCCACCGTCTGGGTCGAGCCGCGCGGCGTGCCCATCGACGATCCCGTCACCGGACAACCGTTGATCATCCTCGTCCTGCGCAACATCACCCAGCGCCGCGAGGCGCAGCAGCAACTCGCCGAGCGGGCGGCGAAACTGCAGGAGGCGCTCAACCGAATCGCCCATCTGCAGAACGAGATCGTCCGCGTCTGCGCGTGGACCAAGCAGGTCGATGTCGACGGCCACTGGATCCCCATCGACCACTACCTCGCGAAGTACCTTGGGCTGAAGGTCTCGCACGGCATCTCCGAGAAGGGACTGGAGATGCTCGGCGCCCCGCCCGAGGAACCGCCCCCGCCTCCACCTGCGGCGGCCGGGTGAGTCCTTCGGGCCGGTGACAGCCGCTCGGCCTACTTCTTCTTGTTGAGCGCCGCGCTGAACCAGTCGCCCGTAAGCGACTGCTGCGAGGCCGGCTTCGCCGGACCGGCGCCGGGACGCGGGCCGCCGAAACCGCCGGGGCGGTTGCCGCCGCCCGGCCCCGTGC
>JAEXPQ010000202.1 GCA_023446735.1 Verrucomicrobiota bacterium | reverse complement strand
CGCCGGCGCCCGGGCTGGGCGGTGGGCCCACCGCGCCGAGCCCGCAACTGCTCTGCGTGAGCTCGATCGAGGGCCGCAAGAACCACCTCGCCCTGCTCGAAGCGGCCGAGCGGCTGTGGGACGAAGGGCTGCACTTCGAGCTGCGCCTCGTCGGACTGCCGCGACCGGAGACCGCCACGGCGGCGCTCCGCCGGATCGAGCAACTGCGCCAAGCCGGGCGCCCGCTGCGGTTCGACGGCGTGCTCGACGAGCCCGCTCTGGCGGACGCGTGGCGCCACTGCACGTTCTCCGTCTATCCGTCGGTGATCGAGGGCTTCGGTCTGCCAGTGATCGAGAGCCTCGCCCGCGGCAAGCCGTGCGTCTGCGCCGCGGTCGGGGCGACCGGCGAACTGGTGCCCGCGGGCGGTTGCGTGGGGGTGGCGCCGGCGGACGCCGCGGGCTTCGCGGCCGCGTTGCGCGAGCTGCTCACCACGCCCGCGCTGCTCGCGCGGTTGAGCGCCGAGGCGCGCGCGCGGCCGGTTCCCACGTGGGACGGTTGCGCGCGGCACGTCCTAGCGTGGATGGAGGAGCTTCCCCTCGCGCGTTGACGGGCGCCTGGGCCCCGAGGCCGGCTGCCCGATTTGCGCCCGTCTGCGCGCTAGCGCCAGCGAACAAGCGCGAGCGCCAGCAGTGCAACCGCAACGGCGAGGCTCACGACGATCGCCACTTGCACGCGGCGCGTCTCGCGCAGACGGGGGCTTAAGCTGGGGTTGCGGGCCATGGGGTGGAGGACGGCGGCCGGAAACCGCCGGGAGATACGGAAAGGGCCGGCCCCGGAGGCGCCGAGGCGGCTCCGGCCGGCCCAAGGGCGGCGGTCAATACGCCGACTTCGGCGGGAAGAACACCTGGCGGGCCGTGCGCAGGACGATGAGGAAATCCATGAACGGCGTCCACGACCGCACATACGCCTTGTCGTGCTGCACGCGCTTGATGAGCAGGCCCACGTGCGTGATCTCGCCGCGATAGCCGTTGCACTGGGCCAGGCCGGTGATGCCGGGCTTCACGAAGAAGCGCATCCGGTAGTCGGACACGAGGCGGGCGAACTCGTCGTCGTGCTGGGTGAGGTGGGGACGCGGGCCGGCCACGCTCATCTCGCCGAAGAGCACGTTCAGGAACTGCGGGAACTCGTCCAGGCTGGTCTTGCGCAGCAGGCGCCCGAAAGGATAGATGCGGGAATCGCCCTTCGAGGCCTGGACCTTCTCCGTGGCGGCGCTCTGGGAGGCCACGTACATCGTGCGGAACTTGAGGATCAGAAAGGTGCGTTGCCCCTCGCCGTAGCGCAGCTGGCGAAAGAACACCGGGCCCGGCGCCTGGATTTTCTGCACGATCGCGACCAGCAGCGTGAGCGGCGGCAGGATGAAGAGCACGACCGGGAGAGCCACCGCGATGTCGAACGCGCGCTTGATGCCGCGGTTCACCGGGTTCTCCAGGGGCTCGTTGTTCTCGGAGAGGACGTCCAGGCCGGAGTCGCTGTGCTCGACGGTGAAAGGATGTTCCAGCCCGCCCTCGAAGTTCTCCACGAGGCGCACCCGGCAGCCGGCCTCGCGCGCCACCGCCATCACGTGCTTCGTATCGGCCGCATCGAGATAGAACAGGGGCAGCACGACCTGGCTGGCCGGGTGTTTCTCGAGGATCGCCGCGAACTCCGCCACGGTGCCGAGGCAACGGTCGGACGGCGGGTTCCGTTCGCCCCGTTTCACGACGAAGCCGAGGAGATCGACGCCCAGCTTGGCCTGCTCGGCCATCCAGGTCGCGAAACCCGGGGTGCCTTCCGGCCGCCCGATCACGATCGTGGAGATGGAATGCGATTTGAACACCAGGCGCGCGATCAACCGCGGCAGGAAACGATTGGCCACAACCAGCCCTGCGCCCACCATGGCCAGATAGGTGCCGAGGAAAACGCGGCTCACGTCGGTGTCCTTGATGGCGAAAGCGACGCCGAACATCACCAGCGCCAGCCGCGCCACCTGCTGGATCGTCACGTAGATGGCGTCGCCCCAGCTGAGGCGCGCCAGCTTGTCGACCCAACCGAGGTAGACCCGCGCGGCCACCAGCATGCCGATGAACGTCGCGAGAAAATAGATATTCCGGTTGAAGCCCGGGGCGAGCTTCATCCAGCCCGTCATCTGGGTGCCCAGGGTGAAGAGGTAGAACCCTCCGGTGGTCAGGACGGTGACCCAGATGCCGTGGAGCGAGACGAGGCCATCAAGACGGTTGCGGAGCATGGTGAGAGACGGTTGGCGGACGGATTTCCTGTTTCCGCCTCCAAGGTACTCCCGTCCGCTCCCGGAATGAATCGGGCCGGGCCTAGTCGTGCCTTAAGGTTTTACCCGACCATCGCATCGGGGGGGCCCACCCGGGGTCACCGGGCCAGCAACTGCTTCACCTTGGCGGCGAGCTCGGCCGGATTGAACGGCTTGGCCAGCACTTCCCCTTGGGAGGCGTCCAAGTCCGGGGCATAGCCGGAGATGAACAGCACCGGCAGGGCCGGGAACTGCACGCGCAAATGCCGGTAGAGGTCCCGACCGTTCAACCCGGGCATCACGACATCGGAGATCAGCAGATCCGGCGCCCGCCCCAGTTCCTCCACCCGGCGCAACGCCTCTTCGCCCCCGGCCGCCGTGACCACCCGGTACCCGAGGCGGCCGAGAACCTTCGCCAACATCAGGCGCACCTGGTCCTGATCCTCGACGACAAGGATCGTCCCGCTACCCCCGCTGGCGGCGCCCCGCTCCGCCGCCGCCTCCGCCCCACCCCCGACCGGCCCGCGGTAGCGCGGAAAATGGAGTTCGAACCGGGTGCCGCGCCCCACCTCACTCTCGACCAGGATTTGCCCCTCGTGCTGGCGCACGATCCCGTAGGCCGAGGCCAAGCCCAGGCCGCTGCCCTTGCCCACGGCCTTCGTGGTGAAGAACGGCTCGAAGATGCGCGCCCGCGTCGCCTCGTCCATCCCGGTGCCGGTGTCCTCGACCCACAGCACCGAGGACCCACCCGCCAGCCCGAGCGGCTTCGCGCCCCCCTCGGCCACGTCGGCGGTGCCGATGCGCAGCGTACCGCCCTGCGGCATCGCATCCTGCGCGTTCACCACCAGGTTCATCAGCGTCTGTTCGATCTGCCCCACGTCGCCGTGGATGAGCACCGGGGTGGCGGCCAGTTCCAGGCGCAGGACGATGTCCTCCCGCACGACCCGGCGCAGCATGCGTTCGAACCCGCGCACCATCTCGCCCAGGTCGAGCGGCTTGAGCGCGAACGTCTGCCGCCGCGAATAGGCCAACAGCTGGCGCACGAGGTCCCGCGCCCGCTCGGCGGCCCGCACGACTTCGCCGAGATCCGCCCGCCGCTCGTCATCCGCCGGCAGTTCGTCGCGCAGCATCGTCGCGTAGCTGAGAATCGGAGTCAGCATGTTGTTGAAGTCGTGGGCCATGCCGCCGGCCAGCCGGCCGATCGATTCCATCCGCCGCATCTGGGCCAGCTCCTCCTCGAGCCGCCGGCGCTCGGCCTCGGCGCGTTTGCGCTCGGAGATGTCGCGCACGACGGCAACCAGCATCCGGCGGTTGCCCCACTCCCCCGAGCGCAGCGACACCTCGACCTCGAACTCCGAGCCGTCGAGCGGCCGCCGGCACCGCCACTCGAACAGCTGGTCCCCGCCCTCCCGCATCTCCTCAAACAGCTTCGGGAGTCGCGCCAGCAGCGGGCCCGGCGCGGTGAGGTCCGCCACCGTCAACGTGCCCACGCGTTCGCGGGGGATGCGGAACAGCGCCAGCATCGGGTCGTTGGCCTCCTCCACCCGGCCGTCGAAATCGTGGATGAGGATCGCGTCGTGCGTGCTGTTGAAGATCGCCCGCAGCTTCGCCTCGGAGGCGTTCAGCTCGGCGAGGCGCCGTTGCAGCTCCGGGTAGTAGCTCTTTCGCGACGACTGCTCGCCCAGGCCGATGATGTTCTCGCGCCACTGCGACCAGCGGGCGCCACCGGGCGGATTGTCGGCCGGGTCGTTCATCGCGCGGGGTCAGAGCGCCTCGCCCAGGATGACCTGCAGGTCCGCCGCCGTCGGCCGGCGCGGGTTGGTCGCGTTGCACGGATCGTTGATCGCCTTCGCCGCGAGGACGGGCAGTTCCGCCTCGGGCAGCCCGCGCTGCCGCAACCCGCCGGCGATGCCGAGCGACGCCCGCAGGTCGGCCAGGTGCGCGCAAAACCGACGCCCGCACTCCGCCTCGCCCAAGCCTCGGAAATCCGCGCCGAGCACCTCGCCCACCTCGCGGTAGCGCGCCGCCGCGCTCGCGTAGTTGAAGCCCACGACATGGGAAAGCAGCAGCGCGTTGCATTCGCCGTGCGGCAGGTCGAGGTACCCGCCGAGGCTGTGCGCAAGCGCATGCACGCAGCCGAGACTGGCGTTCGAGAAGGCCAGCCCCGCCTCGAGGCTGGCGAGCATCACCCCGCCGCGCGCCTCCACGTTGTGCGCGTCCGCCACCGCCGCGGCCAGGTGGCGGTGCAGCAGCCGCAGCGCCTGCATCGCATGCACATCCGTCAACGGGCTCGCGGCGTTGGACACCGCCGCCTCGATCGCGTGCACCATCGCATCGATCCCGGTCGCGGCGGTCGTGTAGGCGTCCAAGGTCGACAACGTCACCGGATCGATCAGCGACGCATCGGGCACGAGCGCCTTGCTCACGATCGCGATCTTCACGCGCTCGCGCGTATTGTTGATGATCGCGAACTGGGAGACGTCCGCCGCGGTGCCGCAGGTCGTCGGCAGGCAGATCAGCGGCGGCATCGGCACGACCACCCGGTCGACGCCCTCATAGTCGAGAATGTGCCCCCCGTTGCTCGCGACGATGCCGATGCCCTTCGCCGCGTCCATCGGGCTGCCCCCGCCCACCGCGACGATGAAGTCGCACTGGTGCTGCCGGAACACCTCGGCCCCCGCCATCACCTGATGGTCGCGCGGATTCGGGGAGACGTCCGTGAACACCGTCACCTCGATGTGCTCGGCTCGGAGGCTCTCCGCGGCTTCGTCGACCCAGCCGGCGGCGCGTACTCCCGGATCGCTCACGAGCAGCACCCGCCCGGCGCCAAGGTTGCGCGCGTAGCGGCCGACGAGTTTGCGGGCGTCGACCCCGAAAACGAACTCCGGGGCGACGAACTTGCGAAGTTCCCACAGGGGCGAGGCGGTCATGGGGCGATGGGGTGGGGCCAAAGGTCGCCCCGCTCCCCGCGGAGTCAACCGGGCCGACCAACCGACGGGTCGCCGCGCTTTGCGCTTTCGTTCCCGCGCGGGTGCTGGCCCACTGCCTCTGTTCGACCCATGCGCCCCGCCTCCGTCCGGTCACAACGGCGACTCGCCGCCCCGCTCCTCCTCGCGCTCGCCCTCGCCGCCCTCCCCCTCCAGGCGGCGTTCACGGTCGCAGGTCGCCGCCTGCTCCGCGACGGGCAGCCGTTCTTCATCCAGGGCGTGTGCTACCAGCCGACACCGGTCGGAAAGGACAACGCCGTCGAACCGCCCTACGGCGACTACTACACGGCAAACTACGCGGCGTTGCAGGACCGCGACCTGCCGAACCTGCGGGCGCTGGGCGCCAACGTCCTGCGTCTCTACGGCTGGAACACCGCCGCCGATCACTCCGCGTTCCTCGACCGCTGTCACGACGGCGGCCGGCGACCCCTGTTCGTGCTGCTCAACCTCTGGATCGACCCGGCGACCAACTGGGCCGACTCCGCCGCCGTAGCCGCCATCGCCGCGCAATACGTCGCGCTCGAGGCCAACGTCGGGAACCACCCAGCAGTGCTCGGCATCGCCATCGGCAACGAAGTGAACGCCCGCAACGGCAACGGCGCGAAGCCCGCGTTCTGGGCGGCGATGAACACCATCGCCCGCGCGATCAAGACCGCCAATCCCGCGCGCCTGGTCTCGATCGCGGTCACCGACGCCGTCGCCCAGGTGCAGGCCTTCGACGCCGCCGTGCCCGCGATCGATTTCTGGAGCCTGCAGATCTACCGGCACCCGACGTTCGGCTCGTTCTTCGCGGAGTATGGAGCCGCCAGCGCCAAGCCGCTCCTCGTCTCCGAACTCGGCCTCGACGCCTACGACCACGCGAACGGCCGCGAGTTTCCCGACCGGGCGGCCCTCACCGGCGAGCGCGTAGCCTCCCTCTGGCGCGAGATCCAGGCCGCCGCGACCGGGCCGGCGCCGGTCTGCTCGGGCGGCTGCATTTTCGAATACAGCGACGAGTGGTACAAGGCCGACACCGCCGGTTGGATGCGCTGGCAGCACGACGCGGGCGGTTGGGCCGCGGCGGGCTTCCCCGACGGCTGGGCCGACGAGGAGTGGTGGGGGCTCTACGCCGTGACCCCGGCCCCCGGAGGAACGGGAACCGACACGCTCGCGCCACGCGCCGCGGTCGCGCAGCTCACCGCGCTGTGGAACGCCCCACCAGTGGCGATCCGCGTCCACCCCGCGTCGCACTCCGCGACGCTCGGCGCCGCGGCCTCGCTCACGATCGCCGCAGAAGGCGGCGGCACGTTGACCTACCAATGGTGCAAGGGCGGCCGTCCTGTCGCCGGCGGTACCGGCGCCACGCTCGCGTTCGCCCAAGTCGCCGCCACGGACGCCGGGCTCTACGATGTGCTGATCTCCGGCACTGCGGATCAGCTCTCCCGGCCGGCCGTGCTCGGAGTCGTCCCCGCCGCCGGCGATCGCACCGCCGGCGCGGTCGAGACCCGCGCGGAGTGGCAGAACATCAGGCATCCCAACGGCCACATCTACGACCAGTTCCTGCTCAGCGGCGCCGCCGGCACCTTCACGGCCGAGCCGAGCGAAATCGCCCGGCTGTCGTTCCTCGATCCGGCCGACAGCATCGTGCAGGTCGAGATGTCCGGCGCCGGGGCGATCACAGTCGTGCTCGAAGACGCGACCGGGCCCGCCGCGCCAACCCTCTACAACCAGAGCGGAATCCGCTACATGAAGGGCAAACCGACCGTGATCCTCGCCGGGGCCGACGCGACCACGCACTTCACGGTCTACTCCGTCGGCACCGCGACGAACCCCGGGGTGACCCGGCTCGATGCCCCGTATGCCGGCTGGGCCGACCTCGCTGCGGCCGGCATCGTCTCCGCCGACGGCAAGCTCGGCGGCCTCCACCAGGGCAACGTGCGCTACAACTCGGACCGCGGATACACCGGAATCGTCGCGCCCGACGTCGCCACGGTCGGAGGGCTGGCCGTCGTGCACGACGTCCTCGCCCGCGGCCCGACCCTCCCCTTCCTCTACTTCGCCGCCAACGGAGCGGTGGCGTTGAAGATCGCCGGCGGCACTCTCGCGCAGCCCAACGGCGCGAGCGTGTCGGTCCGCGGACTTTCCCGCGTCGAGATGGGCGCGGGCCAGGATTCCTGCGGCCGCGCCGCCACCGCCCACGCGATCGGCACCGCCCTGCTCGACGACGCCGGCATCGATCTCACCGACCGGCTCGTCGGCGGCGGGCCGTGATCGACGTCGCCGTGCCGTGAATGCGGGACGAGGCGGCCGCACCACCGCGCTCGGCGCGGCCCGTCTAGGCGCTGCGTTCGCCGAGCCGCGGGACCAGCAACTGGATGGCCGCGAGCGACAGCAGGTACATGCCGGCGAAGTAGCCGAAGACCAGCAGGTAGCCGCTGGAGTCGCCGAGTCCGAAGAAATCGATGCCGTGCGTCTTCGTGTAGGCGAGGATCTCGCCGGTGAAGCCGTTCACAAAACCACCGGTGAAATACGCCACGAAGCCCCCGAGGCCCACGACCGAGCTGATCGCGGCCTTCGGCATCGTGTCGCCCACGATCGAGAACAGGTTGGCCGACCAGCCCTGGTGCGCCGAGCCGGCGAGGCCGACGATGAGGACCGCCAGCCACACGGTGCCGGCGAACGGCGCGAGGAACACGGGCACGACGCACACCGCGCAGGCGAGCAGCGAGACCTTGCGGGCCGCGTTGACCGACCAGCCGCGGCCCATGAGCTTTCCCGCCATCCAGCCGCCGAGCACGCCGCCGATCGCGGCCAAGGCGAAGAACGCGCCCGTCCACCAGCCGGTGGCCTGGGTGTCGAGGTTGAAGCGTTTGCCGAGGAAGTCGGGCACGAAGAACTGGTAGAACCCCCACGCGGGCCCGGCGAAGATGCTCGCGAGCACGTACGCCCACACGGGGCGGTAGGCGAAGAGCGACAGCCACGGCACCTTCGCGGTCTTCGTCTCGACCGCGGGCTGCCCGGCCTTGATGTAGGCCAGCTCGGAGGCCGAGAGGCGCTTGTGGTTCTCCGGTGCGTCGTAGATCCACCACCACACGATCACCCAGAGGAAGCCGGACGCGCCGGTGATGTAGAACGTCGACTGCCAGCCAAGGTGGCCGTAGAGCCACGGCACGGCGATCGGGCAGACGATGGCGCCCACGTTGGTGCCGGCGTTGAACCAACCGGTCGCGAGCGCGCGCTCCTTCACGGGGTACCACTCGGCCACGGCCTTGATCGAACCGGGAAAGTTGCCGCCCTCGGTCAGCCCGAGCGCGATGCGCGCCAACATGAAACCGGCGGCGGTCATCGGCATCGACATCGTGGTGACCGCGAAGAAGCCGTCGGCCCACTTTAGCCACGGCATCGAGAATTGCGCCTGCACGTCGATCAGGCCGCACAGACCGTGCGAGAGCGCCGCGAAACTCCACGCGATGACGAAGAGCGGCAGGCCCTTCTTCACGCCCCAACGGTCCATCAGCCGGCCGCCGATCAGGTAGCCGAACGCGTAGGCGAAGGAGAATGCCGCGGTGATCCAGCCATAGTCGGCGTCGGTCCAGCCGAGCTCGCGACAGAGGTCCTTCTTGAGGATCGCGAGCACGAGCCGGTCGAGGTAGTTGACCGCGACCGAGAAGAACAGCAGGCCGCAGATGATCCAGCGGAAGTTGCCGCCGGGGCGGTCCGCCGGAACGCCGGCGGGCGA
>JAEXPQ010000179.1 GCA_023446735.1 Verrucomicrobiota bacterium | reverse complement strand
GGGTGGGAATGAGGGAGTGGGGGCGGGTGGAATGGCGGCGCGGCTGGAGGTGGCGGCGGGCGAAACGGCTACGCGCGGGCGCACGGCAGCCTTGGCGGCAGCGACGGGGCCGACGGGGAGCGGCGGCGGTTCAGCGGGCGCATCGCGGGCCTCCGTGCATCCAGGCGGCGAGGCTGGCGGCGTCGGAGTCGACGGCGAACGGCAGCGCGCAGCGCAGCAGCCGGCGGGAGAGGCCGGAGGCGGATGGACGGAGCGCCGGGAGATGGCGCAGAGGGCCGGACGCGCGGGGGCGCCCGGGAGACGGGAGGAGCGGCTTCATTCTGGCGATGAAGGCCGTGTCACGCGCGGCAAGCGCGGAGGGACGGCGGTTGGGCGACTCCGGTGCAGATGTTCGGACTTCGGGTTCTCCGGCTTCTGGGATTTCAGATTTGGAATTTGAGATCTCAGAAACCGGGCCTCCGCTCCGCCTTCACCGCCGGCTTGTGCCGGAGATTGGCTGTGCCCGCCCGCGTGTTCTGTGACCGTGGACGGTGGAGCTTCGTGACCCGTTACCGCAGCGCGACTGTGGCCGATTCACACGGCCTTCCCCGCGCCGGAGAAGAAGAGGAAAGAACGCCGTCATGACTGCGCCGGGGCGGGGTAGCGTCAATCCGACAAATGGGCGTTCCAAGCAGTGGATATGCGCGGTCGACGGCGGGCGGCGAACCGGAGGACTTGCGCTCCGGCGACAAAGGCGTTTCTCCTGCCGGGACCGGGCACCATGCACATCCCCGACGGATTCGTTGACGTGAAAACCGCCGTGACCGCGGCCGCGCTGGCGGCGGGCGGGCTCGGGCTGGCGTTGAACCAGGCGAAACGCGAGCTGCCGCCGCGGCGGGTGCCGCTGCTCGGCTTGGGCGCGGCGTTCGTGTTCGCCGCGCAGATGGTGAACTTCCCGGTGGCCGGCGGCACCTCGGGGCATCTGATCGGCGGTGCGCTGATCGCGGCGCTGTTGGGACTGCCGGCGGCGGTGATCGTGATGACGACGGTGCTGATCGCGCAGTGCCTGCTCTTCGCCGACGGCGGCGTGACGGCGCTCGGGGCGAACGTGTTCAACCTCGCGGTGGTCGCGCCGTGCGCGGGTCTGGTGGTCTTCCGCGCGGTGAGTCGGATGATGCCGGGCCTGCGGGGGCAGGTGGCGGCGCTGGCGTTCGGCGGGTGGTGCTCGACGGTGGCCGCCTCGTTGGCGTGTGCCGGCCAGTTGGCGTGGTCGGGCACGGTGGGCTGGGCGGCGGCGCTACCGGCGATGACCGGGATCCACATGATCATCGGATTGGGCGAGGGCGTGATCAGCGCGCTGGCGTTCTACGCGGTGGCGCGGGCGCGGCCGGAGCTGGTCGGCGGCACGGCTTCAGAGGCGGGTGGTGCACGCGGTTTCATCAAACACGGACTGCTCGCCACGCTCGGCGTGGCGCTGTTCGCGGCGCCGTTCGCCTGTCCGTGGCCGGACGGCTTGGAGGCGGTCGCGGCGAAGTTGGGTTTCGAACACGCGGCGCGCGCGGCGGCGCCGGCGCCGATGCCAGACTATGTCTTCCCGTGGCTCGGCGATGCGGGGCTGGCGACGGCCGTGGCCGGGCTGGTCGGCGCCCTCGTTGTCTTCGCCTTGGCCGTGCTGTTGAGCCGCGCCGTGGTGCGGGGTGGTCCCGCGGGGCGGGTTTCGGTGGACGGGCGTTGAGCGACTCCCTCTGCTCGATTGTTGCGACAGTAGGTCGGTTGCCGGGCGGGGCGCAGCCGCCAATCTCGTCGCCATGAAGTTTCCCCGCTGGTGTGTCGTCGCCGTGTCGGCGTCCCTGCTTTCGATGGTCGGTCGAGCCGCCCCGGACGCGGCGGACCGCGGTGAAGCGGCCTGCTGGCTCAGCCTAGGGCGGTCCACGACCGAGTCCGAGCGCCTCGCCGCGAACACGCCTGCCGGTGCCACGATGGGCGTACTCCTGGAGCAGCACCGAGTGCAGTTGCGCGGCGACGAGGCCGGGCGCCGTGGTGTCGCCACGCGGGCCTGCTGGGACGCTTGGGGACGGGCGCCGGCGGCGCACGAGCTCGAGAGCGCAACGGGTGGGCTCCTCTATGCGGAGCGGTTGGGCGAGTTGGTCGCCGGTCTGGCCGGAAGCCCGAGGGAGTACCACGCGGTCCTTGAGCGAGCCTATCGGGCCGCGCTCGGGCGGGCGCCGTTCCCCGAGGAGCTTGCCTATTGGGATGAGCGGCGACCGCTGGCGTACACGATGGTGGTGGGCTGCCTGGAGAACTGGGCGCGACGCAATGCCCCGGGACTCACGGTAACCTCCGGCGTGCCCGCGATCGGGGTGAACGGCGAACAGCTTGCCACGTTGCGGCTCACGCCTGCGTTGGCGGACGAGGTGCGGCGGGCGCTGGCTTGGCCGACTGACGAGCTTTCGCGCGCCCGCGGCGCCAATGTCCTGGTCCCTGGCGGCGAAGGGGTCGTGAGCGTGGGCGGGGTCCACTTCCTCGCGCTCGGCCGGGCGGGGCGGTGAGTCTCGCCGGCGGAGCGCGCATTTCCGGCTTTGCGGCCGGCGGGGGTTTCGGGGTTAGCTGCGGACCTTGCACCATGAGCGGCATCCACCTCGGCGCCCCGTTCGTCCAGTCGCCCCGCCCCGCCACCGGGCGGACCGGGCGCGAGACGAACCCGCTGCGGCGGATGCCGGCCGCGCCGAAGTTCGCGGCGATGCTGCTCCTGGTCGCGGCGACGGCGGTGCTCCCGGTATCCTGGCTTTGGTGGCACGCAGGGTTGGTGGGGGCGTTGGTGGTCGCGGCGGCGGTCGGCCGGGTGCCGCCGCGGACGCTCGTGTGGCGGCTGCTGGGCTTCGCGCCGTTCGTGGCGGGCGCGGCGCTCGCGGCCGGTTGGCAGGAGGGGGCCGGGCCTGGCTGGCGGGCGGTGGCGCTGCGCGGCGGGTTGTGCCTGGCCACGGTGGTGGTGTTCGGCGCGGTGACGCCCTTCGCGGCGTTGCCCGGGGTGCTCCGGCGCTCGGGCGTGCCCGCGCTGCTGGTGACGACACTGGCTTTGATGCACCGGTACCTGTTCGTGCTCTCGGACGAGGCGCAGCGCATGCAGCGCGCGCGGGCGAGCCGGACGCTGGTGCGACCGCGGCGGTTCGCCTGGGTGATGCCGGCCGAGGTGATCGGGCGGCTTTTCGTGCGCGCGTCCGAGCGCGCGGAGCGGATCTATCTGGCGATGTGCGCGAGGGGGTGGCGATGAGGGGCGGCGCGCACGAACCGCGGGCGACCGGCGGACCGGATGTCGGCAAACGACACCCCGACGCGGAGGTCGAGGCATGATACCGGCGATCGAGGTCGCGGGGCTGAGCCACCGTTATCCCGACGGCACGGAGGCGTTGCGGAATGTCAGTCTTGCCATCGCGCCGGGCGAATGCGTGGGACTGCTCGGGGCGAACGGCTCAGGAAAATCCACGTTGTTGCTACACCTCAACGGCATCCTGCCGGAGAAGCCGGCGGTTGCGAGCGCGGTGCGCATCAACGGACGCCCCGTGACCACCGCCAACATCGACGCGGTGCGGCGCGAGGTAGGACTGCTGTTCCAGGACCCCGACGACCAGCTGTTCTGCGCGACGGTGGCGGAGGATGTGGCGTTCGGCCCGCAGCAACTGGGGCTGGCGGCCGAGGTCGTGTCCGCGCGGGTGGCGACGGCGCTGGCCCGGGTGGGGCTCGCCGATTACGGGGCGCGCACGCCGCACCACCTCAGCCAGGGCGAGAAACGCCGTGCGTGTCTCGCGGGGGTGCTGGCATACGAGCCGTCGATTCTCGTGCTCGACGAGCCGACGAGCGGTCTGGATCCGCGGGGCCGCCGGGAGCTGAAGCGTCTGCTCGCGGAGTTGCCGGCGACGAAGCTGATCGCGACCCACGACCTGGAGCTGGTCGTGGAGCTGTGTCCGCGCTCGGTCGTGCTCGACCGCGGCCGGGTGGTGGCCGACGGGTCGACCATCGACCTGCTCGGCAACGAGACGCTGATGCTGGCGCACGGCCTGGAGCGGCCGCACATCCTGCAGCATGTGCACCCCCATCCGTTGTACGCGCTCAAGCCGCGCGGCGAGGGGCCGGGAGCGGGCGGGGCGTCCGGCGGGGAGAGATTTCGCCGCATCCGCTGAGTTTCTCGTCGGGTGGGATGGAGGCGATAGCCGCGCACAAAAAAACCGGAGCGTCGCGCGCTCCGGTTTTGGGAAGATCGGGGATCGCTCAGTTGGCGCCCTTGCGGAAACGGCGGTAGCCGACCACGGCGAGCGTCGCGGCGCCGAAGGCGAGCGCGTAGGTCGACGGCTCGGGGATGACGGTGTACTGGACGTCACTGAAGGTCAAAGAAGTGCTGGGCTGGGCCTCCGCGTAGAATCGCCCGAAAGAGAAATCTCCGGACGAATTTGCAATCAGGGTGCCCGTATTCCCGATACCGACGCCGGGGGTTAGCGTCGCAAACCCGGTGTTTGAGCTCCATGCTTGGTACGTGTCGCTACTGGTAGAGCTGTAGTTAACTAGTACTGATAGGAAAGACGTTTGGGCTCCGGTCGCGCTAATGTCGAAAAGATTGGGCGAGGTCCCGGTCGTTCCGGCAGCAAACCAGTTATTGTAGATCACTCCCGAACCATCTTGAAACGCAACGTAGTCGTGGGTGCCTCCCAGAGTGGCAGTGCGGGTCAGCTGAACCGTGAACAGAACCATTCCATCAAAGCTGTCCGTAAACAGCGGTCCCAAGCCCTTGGCCTTAATGGTTGTCTCTGCACCTTGGTCGGAGACCAACGTTTCGCCGGTGACTGCGATACCGGTCATCTGAGCGGAAAGAACCGAGCTGGAGGCTAGGAACGCGAACGCGAGCAGGGCGCGGGCTGTGGTTTTCATACGACGGTGTTGGGTTTGCTGAAATCTGGGCTCACATGGGGAGATGCCCCCAGTGGATTACCGGGAAAATGCTTACAGGGCTACGCAAGGGTCAAGGCCGGAAACCCTTGTTTTTACACTACAATGCCGGAGTTTGGACGAATGTTGTGTGGCTAATGGGGGTATTAGGAGCAAGAATTCAGGTGTTTGTTACCTCTGGTAATGGGTGGCTAAACGGGCGCTGGTCCCGGCCGAGCAGTTACCGCGCGGTCTCGATCGACTCCCCGCGGCCTCGGAGCGCGCGCCAGGCGACGCCGGGCCCTACCTGCCTGCGACGCGGGAACAGCGACCCCGGCATTGCCAATGCCGCGTTGCTTGTTTGGGTGGTGGCGTGGACCTCAAATGGCGCATCTCCCACGTACGCGGCTATCTTGAGCTCGGCATGGTCAAAGAGGCCAAGGCCGAGCTGGCCTGCCTGACGGAGGAGGAGGCGCGCCGTCCCGAGATCGTAGCCCTGCGGGTGGGCATGCTCCAGGCGACCGAGAACTGGCGGGAACTACGGCGCTATGCGCAGGAGCTTGTCGAGGCCGATCCGTCCGATCCCGGATGGTGGATTGTCCTGGCCTATGCGGCCCGGAGAGCGGTGTCGGTGAAGGCGGCGACGAAGGTGTTGCTGGAGGCGGAAGGACGGCATCCCCAGGATGCCACCATCCAGTTTAATCTCGGCTGCTATGCGTGCCAGCTAGGCGATCTGGCGGCGGCGAAGGCGCGAATTGTGCGCGCGATCTCGATCGATAGCTCGTTCCTCAAGAACGCGCTGGAGGACCCGGACCTGCAACCGTTGCGCCAAGCCGAACCCGATTGGATCAACACGGGTGGGGGAGACCCGTCCGCCGAAGACCGCGCGAGCCCCTGAAGGTGCGGCAAGGACGGCCCTCTTTCTCCCGCCCTACAAGCCGCCTCGACAACGCCGATTTCACTGCCGCGGCCGGGCATGCCCATTGCCGCGAGCAGTGCCACCCCCGTTACCGGAGCGAACCAGCTACACTGCTGGTTTCAGTCTGCGGTTTGCGCTGGACGTGGTGGAGTCCGGCTCGGAGGTCGATTCATTGCGAGCGAAGGCTGCTGCGGCTTCCCTCGTGACGGTCATCGCTCTCTGCCGCCCGGGCAGTCGACTTGTCGTTGCCACGGCTTCTCGCTCGCCGTGGCAGACCGTCACTCGGGCGATGGCCAAGGTCGCTCTTCTCTCCACCTGGTTTTCTTTTGGGGACGATATCGGTTGGGGCAGCGGACAGCATTTCAACGTCTACCGCGGCGGGATGAGTTGCGGAACCTGTTGGTATTGAATGCCAAAACCGATTGATCCCCGCTTTTCAGGTAAACCCCTAGGAACAGTTTGTTGACTTGGGGGTATTAATGGATGTTCTCAGCGATGTTCTTTAACGAGTTCCCGTGGGAAGCGTCCCCGATGAGGCGCCCGCCCAACCCCAAGACTGATTTTCCCAAGCCCGGTTAACGCCGGGTTCGAGAAACGCCGAAGCGCTGTGTCTCCCACAGCGTGGAGGCCTTAACCAAAAGGAGGATCGAAACATGATCACCCTCATCATCGCCTGTGTGGCCGTTGCCGGCATCTTCGTGATCGCCGGGTACGACTATAACAGCGTCAAAGAGTAAAACACCTCCGGCCCGGACAGAAGTCCGGGCCGGAGTCATTTTCAGAGGTTTCCACGTGCCGTGGAAACCTGAGCGCCCGCCGTCGCGGGCGGGACAGGACCTCAAGGCCGGGTGGACGGAGCGGAAGGCGAGGTGATTAGTGCCGCCGGCGCGGGCTTGGTAGTGGGATTGCCCAGCACTTTGGCCCGGAAGGCCTCGGTCTCAAGTTTCGAGAGGAGCTCCACGAGATTCGGGTACCAACGTTTGTGGTAGCCGTAGCCGCCGTTGCGGAATTCGTCGATGGCGGCTTCGCGGGGCCAGCCTTGGAAGACGATCCGGTAGGCCGCCACGAACACTCCGGTGCGGTCGCTGCCATGCCAGCAATGGACGATCACGGGCTTGGGTGCGGTGTGGAACCGGCGCAACGCGGCCACGAGCAGATCCTCGGTGACCTCGCCGGCGTTCATCGGCTCCGCGAGCAGCACGAAGCCGGCGCGGGTGAAGGCCGGCGAGTCGGTGTGGTGTTTGCGCAGGTTCAGAATCGAGCGGATGCCGAGCGCCTTGAGGTCGTCGATCTCGTCCGTGTCGGGTTGCTCGCAACGGTAGAGGTCGTCGCTTACCCGATAGGCGTTTTCGAGGGAAGTATCGACGAGGGCCTCGGCCCAGCTGGGCGGGCGCACGCGCGGGGTTCCGGCGAACGTGGGCAGGGCGGAGACCAGGAGCAGCAGCAGAACGGAGGGAAAGAGTCGCACGGAGCGAGGTTGATCGAGCCGGTGCATTTGCGCGAGCGCGCACTCCGCGTAGCCTCGGCGCCCACCTACCATGAAGTCCCTCCTCGTTGTCGCAACCATGATGCTCTCGCTCTTCGGACTGCGTGCGGCTGCCGCCACGCTGGACATCGGCGCGGCGATCCCTGCGGTCGTTGCTCCCACCGATTCGGGTTCGCCGTTCGCTTTCGCCGAGAACGGCAAGACCGGGTACTTGCTCGTGTACTTCTACCCGAAGGCCGACACGCCGGGATGCACGGCACAGGGCTGCAGCCTGCGCGATGCGTACGCGGATCTGACCGAAAAAGGCGTGAAGGTGGTGGGTGTGAGCACCGACTCGGTCGCGGCCCAGCTGGCCTTCCGGGAGAAGTACCGCTTTCCCTTTCCGCTCGTGGCGGATACGGAGAAGACCGTCGCCGCCGCTTTCGGCGTACCGACCACGATGGGTTTCGCCGCGCGGCAGGCGTTCCTCTTCAAGGACGGGAAACTCGTCTGGCGTGATGCGAAGGCGTCGACGGCGAAACAAGCGGCGGACGTGCTCGAGTTCCTGAAGGCGCCCTGAGCGGCGCGCAAGCGGGAGCGCACCCGAGAGGCTCGCGCGGGGCGAAAGCCGCCGGCCCCTCGCACTCGGTGGGTGCCAATCGAGTCTCGGACGATTTCTGCGCCTGTATTCCGCCTCCGGGCCTTACTGCGGCCCCGTCCCGCTGCCGCGGCTCCGCGCGGCGCTTACCGCCCGGCGTCCTTGGCGCGCAGGGCGGCAAGCTGATCCGGGTAGGTCTTGGCGGTGATGTCGTCCCACAATTCAGCGCCGGCGATACCGCAGCGCGAGGGGACGAACACCGGATCGAGTCCGAGTTTCCGCTGGGCCTCGTAGTCGCGCAAGGTCGCGATGCCCGGTTTCGCGAGCAGCACGATCACGACGATGTTGAACCAGGCCATCGCGCCGACCGCGGCCGAGCCGAAGTTCCAGACGACATCGACCGCGCTCACCGAGCCGACGAACGTGGCGGCGATCACGGCGAAGCGGCTCAGGAGGATGCCGTACCGGTAGCCGCGGCCGTTCGCGTTCCGCTTGAACAGGTAGGCCACGCTGGAGTCCGCGTAGAAGGCGTAGGCGAGCACGGTGGTGAACGTGAAGAAGAACAACGCGAGCGCGACGAAGGCGCCGCCCAGCCCGGGCAGCACGTTGCTCACGGCTTCCTGCGTGAAATTCGATTTCTCGATACCGGGGAGGAACTGCGCCACGAAACCGCCGGCGCGGGCCGGATCGGCGACATTGAAGGCGTTCGTGGCGAGGATCATCACCGCCGTGGCCGAGCAAACGAGGAGCGTGTCGACGTAGATCGAGAACGCCTGCACGAGGCCCTGCTTCGCAGGATGCGAGACCTCGGCCGCGCCGGAGGCCTGCGCGCCCGTGCCCTGGCCTGCCTCGTTGGAGAAGATGCCGCGCTTCACGCCCCACTGGATCGCGAGACCGAAGACGGCCCCGTACGCGGCGTTCTGGTTGAACGCGCAGCCAAGGATCAGGCGGAAGATCTCGACGATCTTGTCGGCATGCGCGAAGAGCACGACCGCGGCGACGACGAGGTAGGCGATCGCCATGAACGGCACGATGCGCTCCGCCGTCTTGGCAATCCGGCGACCGCCGCCGAGCACGACATAGGCCACGAGCACGGTGTAGATCAGGCCGGAGACCCAGGGCGCGATGTTGAGGGAGTGCGCGGCGGCCTGGCCGAAGGCGTTCGACTGGATGCCGGGCAACGCGAGCCCGCAGCCGAAGACGGTGAGTAGTGCGAACGCGATGCCGAGCGGCCGGCTCCCGAGGCCCTTCTCGATGTAGTAGGCGGGGCCGCCGCGGTATTCGCCGTGCACCCGCTCCTTCCAGACCTGCGAGAGCGCCGACTCGATGTAGGCGGAGCCGGCGCCGAGGAACGCGATGACCCACATCCAGAAGACGGCGCCCGGGCCGCCGAAGAAGATCGCGGAGGCTACGCCGGTGATGTTGCCCGTGCCCACGCGCCCGCCCAGCGCCATCGCGAAACCTTGGAAGGACGACACGCCCGAGGCCGACGACTTCCCGCTGAAGAGCTGCCCGACCATGTCCTTGAGCAGCCGCAACTGCGGGAGCCGCATCCGCACCGAGAAATACACCCCTGCGAGCAGGCAGCCGTAGATCATGATCCGGCTCCAGAAGAAGTCGTCCGTCGCCGCTGAAAGGGTCTGTAGACTCACGGGAGTTTTCCTTGGTTTGAAACGGGCAGCATGGCTCGCGATGCCGGACTAGTTTTGCCCGGACACCAACACGAAACCCGCGAGCAGGCCATGTGCCGAGGTGTGCGCGGAACGGGAAACTCGCGGCCGAGCCGCGAAACTTCGTTCGCCTCGTCCCCCTATTCGCGGGAGATGATCGAGCGACTCAGGTCGCGCAGCCCGGAGAGGAGCCCGCGGCGCGGCTCGGCCGTGGGCGGGGCCGCCGGCTCCGCGGCGGGCGGTTCGGGTGCTGGCGGCGGCGCGTTGCGTGCCTCGACGGTCGCGAACAGGTGTTGCTCGAGCGCCGGCAGCGTCGAGTGGTCGAAATCCCGCGCGAGACCGCGGAAATAGTCGGCCGTGGCGGTGTTGCCGGACGCGCGGTGCTGGGTCACGGCATGGTTGACCTCGTCGGATTGGAGATAGCCCTCCAGGCCGGGGACCGTGGCGCCGCCGATCTGTTTGAGCAGGGAGAAGAACAGACGGGTGTCCTCGAAACCGACCACGCCCTGTGTCCGGACGGTGAGCACGGCGGTCTCGAACGCCAGCAGCTCGAGGTTCGCGGCGGGCGTGAACGCCCGGCAGGCTTGGGCGAAGACCGGGCGCAGGCCGACCGGTTCCGACTTGGCCAGCTGGGCGCAAGCGTCCCCGGCCTGGGCGAACCAGGCGGCGATCTCGGAGGTGGGGCTGTGTTCGACCAGACGCTCGAGTGTGGTCAGCTGCTCGGCGGTCAGGACCGCTTGCGGGGTGCTCGCCCGGTATGTGAGCACGTGGCGCAGTTGGAACGGGTCGAGCAGATGGGCCACCGGGTTGCGGTCGCGCGCCGTCGCCTCCTCGCAGTGGGTCAGCAGCTGCTCGAGTCGCACGTCCGGATAGAGGAGGAAAAAACGCCGCAGCAGGGTGATGGCGCGTTGGACCTCGGATTCCTGGACCAGGCGCCGCTGGTCGGGGGGGATGGTACCGTCGGCGATGTCGTGCAGGGCGTGCAGGAGGAGCCCCACGTTGGTGCGCTCGATCTGCTCCCGCTGGAGCGTTTCGCGGTTCTTGATCGCTCCGGAGCGGTCCGGGCGAGTGACGACCGCATGGATGATCGAGGCGGAATCCGGGCGATAGTTCGGTTCGCTATGCGGCGTTTGGCCGGAAGGAGGAGGCGGATTCATGCAGGGCTTCGGTGGGGGCGGACCCAATCCGTAGTGGCTCCGGCCCTCAGGTCAGGCGGAAAGATGCGCCAGCTCCAGGAAATTTGACCGGTCGAACGTGGAAGAACTGAGCGTTCTGTTCGTCTTGGGGGCGGCTGGCCGCCTTGTCGGGGCCGGTGGAGGGCGCTACTCCACGAGGATCAACCCCGGGCTCTCGCCGGTGAGGCTCACGCCTCCGGCGGGCGTCACGCGGTAGGTGTTCTCGCTGCCGACCAGGCCCACGCCGGGCACGCCCCTCTTCGGCTCGACCGCGAGCACCATGTCCGCGGCGAGCGGCTCCTCGAACCCCTCGGCCAGCACAGGCCATTCGTCGATCTGCAGGCCCACTCCGTGCCCAAGGAAGGCCGCGCGCCGCGCGCCGTAGCCCATGAAGTGCTCCAGAAACGCCGGTTTCAGTCCCGCGAGCGCCTGCCGGTAGATCTCCGCCGGGATCGCGCCGGGCCTCAGCGCCGCCGCCACGCTGCGCTCGATCTCCACGCAGCGCCGGTGGATCGCCACCGCTTCCGCGGGCAGCGCCTGGCCGAACTGATACACCATCGTCTTGTCGCTCGAATAACCGTCGACCGCGCAGCCGATGTCGACGAACACCAGATCGCCCGCGCGCAGCGTGCGCTCGCGGCTGCCGAGCACCGGCGCCGCCGGGCCGATGCCGACCGCGCCGCCCGGGCCGTCGAAGCTCGTCGGGTACAGCGAGTTCTCCCCGAAGCCGATCTGTCCCACGGCGAGATCCACACCGAACATCCCGAAGCGCACCGTGCCCTGATGCCCCTCCCGCACCATCAGCGCGTAGAGGGCGCAGGCGAACTCCACCTCGCTGACCCCCGCGCGCAGCAGCGTCGGCACCTGTTCCTCCAGCAACCGCCGGTGCATCGCGCCGCTGCGCGCCATGAGCGCGAGCTCGTACGGGCTCTTCACCGCCCGCACCCGTGCGATCGTGCCGTCGAGCGCGGCCACTTCGCTGCATACGAAATACTTCCGGAAACGCTGTACCAGCGCGAGCGGGGCGAGCTCCGTTTCGAGATGGATCGTGCGCCACGCCGTGGCGCCGGCCGGGAGCGCCTCGCGGAAGCTCTTCATCGGGCGGATCGCTGGGAAGAGCGATTCCGCCTGTGCGCGTTCGCAGCTCCGACGCACCCACAACACCGCTTCGCCGCCGCGCGGCACCAGCAGCACGGCGTCCTGCATCGTGCCCGTGAAATAGTACTGGTTGGTCCGCCCGAAGAACACCGCCAGCTCCCACGCGGGATGGTCGGCGTCCATCCGCGCGCGGAAACGCGCCAGGCGGTCGTTGAGCTCCGAGAGCGGGACTTGGTGCATCGGGGGCGCGAACGTAGGCGCTCTGCGCGCCGAGGGAAAAGCCGAATATGGAACGGCCTCGTAGCTGGACGGTGGAGCCGTTAGGAAAGTTGAAGCTGCTCGCCAACACGGCCAAGAGCCGCGTGACGCCCTTGGCGCACTGCACGTTCCTGGGCTTCCGGTTCTCCCGCGGCGAGATCCGCTGGAGCCGGGAGGCCTGAGGTTTTGCGGAACGCAAAACCTGAGCGCTCAACAACGAGTGGCTCAAGAAACAAGGAGTCGTCTCCCTGCAAGAGAGTTGGATCGCCTACCGTTATCCCGGCGGCGCCCCGCGCGTCGTCGAGTAATGGAGACCGGAACCGCCCACAATAGATCGGGGATCGAAAACGGTACGGACCCGTACGCCGGGTGGTGTGTGGGCTGGAGGCTAATTGCCTCCGGCTACCCGATTCGCCCGGCTCTTCCTTTCTCCAGCTCGCCAGACCAGAACCGAGCCGCTGCAAAGCCCGAGGAGTGCCCAGTACGCGAACACGCACCATGGAAGCATTCCCCAGGCTGCATCGCCTGACGGCCCGATCCCCAAGGCGGTGCAAACATCGAAGATCCAGAACGCCGGTGTGTAGAGCACTGATGCAAGAATCGGCATACCTGCGATCCATGCCATCACACCGTTGCTTTTGTGCCACCACATCGCGTCAGCCAAGAAAACACCAAGCCCCGATCCAAGGACGAGGGGAACCAGAAAGAGTGCTTTCGCGGAGGACTTCACTTGGCGAACGTTCAGGGATGAGCCACGCCGGGAGGCGGCTCGGAAGGTGAAGAGGACGTAGCCGCGGCGTTGCGCTTTGGCCGCTTGTTGGGCTGTCCGTTTTTCTCCCGAATATCTGCGACGATCGCATTGATGTTCGGGTCGTGAGCTAGGTGTGCGTAGAGCTCGACGAACTTCTCGCTCAGCGGCAGGTTCTCTGAATAGAAGCCGGCGCGATCGCCGATGCTCACATCCACAAGCCCAAAGACCGGATCGATGGTGTAGCGGTACTCCTCCTTCTCGAACACCACCGTCACGGTGAAGATCGGCAGCGCCAAGGAGAGCGTGGCACACCCGCCATCCGCCCATTCTTCGGCAGAGACCTTTACCGGCGTGTCGTCGCGTAGAAGCGCGAGCAACTGCAACCGCACCTCGGAATCCAACGGCATCACCACGTCGGTCGCGGGTAGCCCAAGTTCGCCGCTCAACTCCCGCATCATGGTGCCATGGAACACGAACTTAGGCTCAAGCCCCGCCGCTGGGGCTTCCAAATACGCAGCGCAGCCCTTCACCTTCGCGACAAACTCATCACGGAGCGACGACCAGACTTGGGGTGGCAGCGTGAAATCGACCGACACCGGAGGAACCGCCGTCGGCTGATGCGCGCAACCGGCGAACGCGAGAAGCAGAGGGACTCCGAGCAGCGATTTCATTCTTTCGCCGAACAGTGTTATTCACCTCAACTGAGCTGAGGTTCTTGGGCGGAGGGAATGCCGCGAAAGCGCAACTGGGTTGAGCTTTCCGGGGTGGATTTCGGGGCCACGGGGCAACTGGGTTGAGATTCTGCGGTTTCCGCTGAAACCGCGGCGGCAGGGTTCACGGCCGGGCAGCGTAGTGGGGCGGTCAGGCTGGGCAAGGAAATCGACCGGATGTCGCGCGCGAGCTGAGTCCTCACGGCGGGATGGATGGGATCGAGGTCGCGCGAGGCGCCCCTGCTGGGCCGCGGCTCACCGGGGGGGGCCGTGATCGTGTTGCGGGTCTGTTTTGCGTACATCCGTCCGGTGGCGGCGCTTCGCTCGCGATCGATCGGAACTGGGTTGGAAATTGGCGCCGAGGAGGCTTGATCGTGCGCCGTGATACGATCGAAGCTGCGTCTGCGATTCGGGATACTCGGTTTCTGGTGGGCGATCTGGGCGGGCGCCCGGGGGGGGGGGGGCGGGTGGGGCGCCGGGGGGGGCGCCGCG
>JAEXPQ010000126.1 GCA_023446735.1 Verrucomicrobiota bacterium | reverse complement strand
GCTCAACATGGTCACCGGGGCGCGGGCCCAGCGCGAAGTGGTGGTCGGGGCGTATGCGACCAACTACCCGTATTCCTATCGCGAGACGCCGGGCGGGCCGCTCACCGGTTTCACGGTCGAGCTGCTGGACGAGCTGGCCGCGGCGATGAACCTGCGCATCCGGCGGGTGGAGATGCCGAACGAGGAGGTGCAGCGGCGTTTCCGGGCGGGCGAGTTCGACATGCTGCAGATGCTCAGCGAGTCGAAGGGGCGCGAGGAATGGGCGGATTTCTCGGTCCCGCTGCTGTATGTCCAGAACGTGGTGTTCGTCCGACGCGACGACGCCTCGGTGCGTTCGCTGGCCGATCTCCACGGCCGGCGGTTCGCCGTCGCCGGAAACACCTCGGCCTCCGAGCTGTTCCTGCGCCTATGGGAGCCGGAGCCGCGGATCACCGAGGTCGGCTCGGCGGAGGAGGCGTTGCGGCTGGTGGACGAGGGGCGGGCCGATGCGGTGCTGTTGTCGCGGCTCACGGCGCTGTCGCTCATCGAGCACCTCGGCCTGACGAATGTCGTCGAGCTGCCGGACCTGGCTGCGTATCTGGAGATTCGGCACTGTTTTGCCGTGCACAAGGGCGACACGCTGCTCCTCGCGCGGTTGAACGAGGGGCTGGCGGTGCTGCACCGTACCGGGGCGTACGGGCGGATCTACCGCAAGTGGTTCGGCCGCTTCGAGCCGGCGCGGTTCACGCGCGAAGAGGTCGTCACCTACGTGGCGGGGGCCCTCGCGCTGGCGTTTCTCGCGGCGTTGTGGGGGTTCCTGCGGCAGCGCAGCCTGCGCCGGCGAATCGACCGCCAGAGCCGCGAGCTGGGGGAGCAGGAAGGCCTGCTGCGGGTGCTGTTCGACAACGTGCCCCTGGGGATGTGCGTCTTCGGCGGGGAGCTGACCGGTCCGCACCTGCTGTCGATCAACCGCCGGGCGCGGGCGCTGTTGGGGTTGCCGGACGATGCCGGGGGCGGCCGTGCGCTGGCGGACCTGCCGCTCGTCCCCGAATGGCGGGACTGTCTCGCGGCCTTGTTCGGGGCATGGCACCCGGACACCGGGCCGATGGTGCGCGAGCAGGCGATGGCCCAGGGGCGCCGACACCTGGTGTTGACGCTGGTCCCCCTGCGCCCTCCGCCCGGCGCGCCGGCGCGCTGCTGCCTTCTGGTCGACGATATCACGGATCGGCGACGGCTGGATGAGGAATTGGCGCGCTCGCGCCGCCTGCGGGCGCTGGGCGAGCTGGTCGGCGGGATCGCCCACGAGTTCAACAACCTCATGACGCCGGTGCTGATCAACACGAGCCTCATCGAGATGCTGCGCATCGAGAATCCGGCGTTGCGGGAGAACGTCGCCATGATCTCCGTGGCGGCGAAGCGGGCCGCGGAGCTGACCCGCCGGCTGCTGGCCTTCGGCCGCAAGGGTTCGGACAAGGCCGTCGCGGTGCGGCTGCAGGAGGCGGTCGCCGGGGCGATCCATTTCCTGCAACCGACATTCGATCGGCGGATCGTCTGGGAGAACGCGGTGCCGGAGGGGCTCGCGCCGCTCCAGTTCAACGCGACGGACCTGCACCAGATCCTGGTGAACCTCCTGCTCAACGCCCGCGACACGCTCTTGGAGCGGCTGGCCGCGAACGGGGGCGGAACGTGGGTTCCGCGGATCCGGCTTGAGGCCCGGCAGCTGCCGGCCGACAGCGCCGGTCTGTCGCCGGCGGTCGGTGGCGCCCCGGTGCTCGGATGGCAGCGCCTCACGATCGCGGACAACGGCAAAGGGATGCCGCCCGAGGTGCGGGAGCGGATCTTCGAGCCTTTCTTCACGACCAAGGATGTCGGGGCCGGAACCGGACTGGGCCTGGCGACAGTCTGGAACCTGGTCACGGCCGCAGGTGGCCGGGTCGAAGTGGAGACCATCGCCGGCGAGGGGACGGCCTTCCACGTGTTTCTGCCGGTGTTGGCGGTAGCGGAGCCGGACGGCCTCGAGCCCGCGGCGGTGATCGAGGCCCGGGTGGCTGCGGTGCGGATTCTCCTCGTCGAGGACGACGAGCTGGTGGCGCGCGCGATCAGTGGCGTGCTGAAGCTGGACGGGCACGCGGTGCGGCGCCTGGCCGACGGGGACGAGGCCTGGCGCCATCTCCAGGACCGGCTGCGCGACTACGAGCTGCTGGTGCTCGACATCAACATCCCCGGTATCGACGGGTTGGAGCTGGTGCGCCGGGCGCGCGGGGCGGGTTTCGCCGGCCGGATCATGGTGGTGAGCGGGCGCGCCGTGTCCCGCGCGGCCACGACCGATCCGGCGGCGCGGATCGATCGGGTGCTGCTGAAGCCTTTTACGGTGGAGGAGCTCCAGGCTGAGCTTCGCGACTGTCTCGGCGCAGTCGAGCGGTAGCGCCGCGCGCTGAGCCGGGATGCTTCACGCGTAGCGAAACCCGCCAAGGGTTTCGACCCTGCGTGGCAGATCGGAATTCTGGCGAATTTCGCTACAGCGCCCTGCTTTTGCCTTCATCGCGAGTGTGAAACTCTCGGGCTTGTCGCAGGTTCTCTTCGACGTTGGGGCCCGGGCCGCGCAGGACGAGAAACTGCCCGCTCGCCCGGGGCGGGAATCAGAAGCCGGCGAGCACCGTGGCGATCTCGCCGAAGTAGGCGTCGACCCACGGGTGCGTCCACAGCAGATAAAGCAAACCGGCGGTGGAGAGCATCGGGCCGAACGGCACCGGCATGCCCATCAGCCCCGGCGATTCTTCGCCGACCGGCGTCTCGCCCTCGCCCGAAGGCACGGCGGGGGCGGGCTTGGGTTCGGTCGGTTCCCCGGCCTCCTCGGCGCCGCGGCGGGAGAACGGCAGCCACGCGAGCGTGGCGAGCACGCCGAGGATCGCGCCCCCGAAGACCGCGAAGACCGCGCCTTTCCAGCCGAGGAACGCGCCGATGCAGCCGAGCAGCTTCACGTCGCCGAAACCCATGGCCTCCTTGCGCAGGATCTTCTCGGCGAGGAGGCCGATCCAGAGCACGAGCGCGGAGCCGACGAACAGCCCGAGCACGGAGTCGATCCCGGCCTTCAGGCTGGCGATGAGGAAGAGCGGATCCTCGTGCCCGTGCAGCGAGGGTACGGCCAGGGAGAGCAGCACGCCGAGCACCGCGCCGCCGATCGTGCAGCGGTCGGGGATGATCATGTGGTCGATGTCGACGAACGAACCGAGCACGAGCAACGAGACGAGCAGCATCGCGCAGAGCGCCTTGCCCGGCGCGAAGAGCAGCGCGCACGCGAGGAAGAGCAGGGCGGTGAGCAGTTCGACCGCCGGGTAGCGCGCGCTGAACGGCCGGCCGCAGCAGCGCGCCTTGCCGCGCAGGAGGAGCCAGCTGAGGATCGGGATGTTGTCGAACCAGCGGACGGGTTGCCCGCAGGCGCAGTGGGATCCCGGGGTCACGACCGATTTCCCCGCGGGGATGCGGTAGATGCAGACATTGAGGAAGCTGCCGATGCAGGCGCCGAAGGCGAACGCCGCGGCGGGGAAGAACCAAGGGAAGTGGTCGTGGATCAGCCGGAGTTCGTCGAAGGAGATCATGAGCGCAGGTTGAGGGCTGCGAGGGCGGCGAGATGCATGACGTCGGCCGGCGCGTCGGCACCGGTCCAGAGCGAGAGGGCGCGTGCGCCCTGGTGGACGAGCATGGCGAGGCCGTTGGCGTTGCGCAGCCCGAGGCGTTCGGCGGCGACGAGCAGAGGGGGGCGCGCCGGGTTGTAGACCATGTCGAACACGGCCGTCGGCCGGGGCCAGTCGGTGAGGTCCACCGGTGGTGGCTCGTCCGGGCTGAGGCCGGCGGAGGTGGCATTGATCACGAGCGCTCCGGCCGGGAGGTCCGGGGGCGGCTCGGCGAGGATGAAGTCGCGCACGGCGTCGCCGCCGGGCAGCGGATGGATCTGGTGCAGCAACGCGTCGAGGGTGCCGCGGCTGCGGTTGCCGATCCACAGCGAGCGGCAGCCCTGCCGGAGACATTCGACCGCGGCGCCGCGGGCGGCTCCGCCCGCCCCGAGGAGGATGACATCGGCCCCGGCGAGCGGGAGGTCGAACTCGCGCGCGATGGCGGTGGCCATGCCGTAGCCGTCGGTATTGAAGCCTTCGTAGCCGGCCGGCGTGAGGCGTAGGGTGTTGACGGCGCCGATCGCGCGCGCGGCCGGATCGACCGCGGCCACGAGATCCAGCGCGAGGATCTTGTGCGGCACGGTGAGGTTGAGCCCCGCGAAGCCGCGTTCGCGCAGGAGCTCCAGGGCCTCGTCGAGGCGGTCGGGATGAACATCAAACTTCCAATACCGCCATGAGGCGAAACGGGCGTCCCGGGCCGCCAGCGCGCGCAGGGCGGCGTTGTGCATCGCCGGCGAGAGCGAGTGCTTCACGGGATGGCCGAGCACGGCCAAATGGGTGCCGGGCTCGGACCAGCGGGCCAGATCGTCGAGGGTGAGCGTGTCTACGGGGCGCATGCCGGAGAGCGGTACGATGCGCCGAAACCCGCGCGGAACGAGCGCGAAGTTGGACCCGCGCCCGGCCGCCGTCTCCACCGGGCCGGGGAGCGCGTCGGCTACCGGAGGTCGGCGGTCGCCCGCCCGGTCTTCGCGTCGAAATGGAGCGTGATCTCGGAGATCTCGAGGAGATTCAATTTCTCCCACACGATCGCGGTGCCCTCGTCGTCGGTGACCTTCAGGTCCCAGAACGCGGCGCGCTCTTTCGGGCTGAAGCTGACCTCGATGCTCTCATCGTCAGGCAGCGTGTCGCGCCCGAGGACGTCCTCCTGCCAGTCGTCGACGTCGTGCGGCGAGACATGGAGGCTGTGGATCTCCACGCCGGTTTTGTTGTGCAGGGTGAAGTCCTGTTTTGCCTCGGGGCGCGCCGGGGGATCGTTGAATTCGGCGGTGGCCTGCCCGGTCTTGGCGTCGAAGTGCAGGGTGATGTCGGAGATCTCGAGAAGGTTCAGTTTCTCCCACACGATTGCGGTGCCCTCGTCGTCGGTGACCTTCAGGTCCCAGGAGGCGGCGCGCTCCCGCGGGCTGAACTCGATCTGCAGGCTGTCTCCATCCGCGAGCGTGTCGCGCCCGAGGACGTCCTCCTGCCAGTCGTCGACGTTGTGCGGCGAGACGTGGAGACTGTGGATCTCCACGCCGGTTTCGTTGTGCAGGGTGAAGTCCTGCCGGCCCGCGGCCTGGACCGCGGAGGCGACTAGAAACAGGGAGGCGAGCAGGATGCCGAGGCGGGCGAGGATCGTTCGGGCCATAGAGCGACCACAGGTAACGCCTCCGTTTGCTCCGTCAACGGACGTCTTCACGACGCGGTGCGGCGGTGCCGGCGCGGGCGCTGGACGCGAGTTCAGGGGGCGGCGAAGCCCTTCACCTGGATCGTCCAGCGGGGGTCGCGGGCGAGCGTGGCGTCCTGGCCCAGGAAGTGGCGGGAGGCTTCGGTGCGGCCCTTGAGCTGCCAGTCGAGCCAGGCGAGGGCGACGGACGTGTATTCGCCGCCGTGCGGCTTGCCGTAGGTGCCGCCGTGACCGACATCGAGGTTGGTCATGGCGACGGGCACGTGGTCGATCCGGGCGAAGTCGTCCATCGCGTTGGGGTATGCTATGTCCGACGGGCCGCCCATGAGGTAGAGCACGGGGGCGTGGAAGTCGCGCAGGTCGTCCTTGGTGAGCGCGGGCATGAGCTTCATCTGTGTCGGGGCGGGCAGCACGCCACTGTTGCACACGACCGTGGTCCGGATACGCGGGTCGCCCGAGATCTCGATGGCCTGGAGCCCGCCGCAGGACATGCCCATCGCGGCGACCCGCCCGAGGTCGACGCGGTCGGCATAGCGGCTCGTGGCGGAGGCGTTCTCGGCCGTGATCCAGTCGAGCGCCGCGAGGAGCTGGCCGGCGTTGGTGGGCAGGCGGGAGGTCTCGTCGCGGTGCTCGATCTGGTCGAGGCGGCCGATGGCGAGCACGAGGTAGCCGTGCGAGGCGAGCTCGTTGAGGAAGTTCTTGTGCTCCTGTGTGGTGTTGGCGCAGGCACCGTTGCCCCAGAGCAGCACCGGCAGTTTCTGCGCCCCGCCGAAAGGCGCCAGGTCGCGAGGGCGGAAGAGCGTCATGCCCGGCAGGGTCGCCTCCGCGGTGGCGATGGCCGGATGCGGCCCGGTGCCGCCGTTCTCGACCACGACCTCAGTGGCGGGCGCCTGGGCCGGCGGCTCGCCGGCACCTGCGAGCCGGTAGGCTTTGGCCAGGAACTCCGGGTACAGATCCGGCGCCTGGTACATGTTGATGTAGAAGAGCGCGACCAGATCGTGGGCGGGATCGACGATGTACTTGGTGCCGAACATGCCGCCCCACGAGAACGCGCGGTTGGACACGGCCGGCGCGGGCTTCTTCCCGCGGTGGAGCTCGAAGCCGAGGCCGAACTGGAAGCCCGCTTCCCCGGCGCCCCCGGGCGCGAGGCGGTCGATCGTGGTCATCCGCTCGACGGTCTCCGGTTTCAGGATGCGATGGCCGTTGAACTCGCCCTTGTTGAGGAGCATCTGGCAAAATTTGGCGTAGTCGTCGATCGGGCCGTTGAGGCCGATCGCGCCCTCGGCGTAGGTCTGCTGCGTGGCGACGGTTCCTTCGCTGTACAGGTTTGGACCGGGCACGAGTTTCCCGTCGACGGAGCGGTAGGGTTTGACGAAGCGCGCCAAGTCCGCGGGGGCGTAGTACCAGTCGGTCCGGTCCATGCCGAGCGGCGTGAGCACCTTCTCCTTCACGTAGTGACGCAGCGGTTTCCCGGAAATCCGCTCGATCAGGTAGCCGAGCATGTTGGTGCTCAGGTGGTACTCCCAGCGGGTGCCGGGATCGAAGCCGAGCGGGTACTTGGCCAGGGCGAGCATCTCCTGCTCTAGCGTGGCGGCTTGGTAGTCGCCTCCGCCGGTGTGCTGGCCGGCGGGCGTGGGCTCGGGCACCGGACCGCCGAAGGCGGCCGGCGCCGCGGTCGGCGCTCCCTGCACCCGGCGCAGCTCGTGCACGAGACCGGCGCCGAGTCCCGAGGTGTGGCTCATGAGATGGGCGAAGGTCATCGGCGTGGCGACCGGCCGGGTCTCGTAGGTGCCGTCAGGATGCACGGCGGTGAGGACGCGGTCGGGGATCCCGGGGAAGAACTTCGAAACCGGATCGTCGACCGACACCAGTCCTTGCTCGACGAGCGTCATGAACGCGACAGTGGTCACCGCCTTCGTCTGTGAGAAGAGCACGTAGTAGTCGTCGACTGTGGCGGGGACGCGGTTCTCGACGTCCTTCCAGCCGAAGGCCTTCCGGTAGACCACGTTGCCGCCCCGGGCGACGAAGCCGGTCACGCAGCTCAGCTTGCCGTCGTCGACGTACGACCGGAGCAACGTGTCCATCTCCGCGATTGCGGCGGGATCGGCGAGGGCTGCCACGGTCGCGGGGTCGTCGTTGAAGCGCGGTGGCGGGGTGGTGGCGGCGTGGCTGGTCGACGCGAGCAGGAGCAACGCGGTGAGCGAGACGATCCGGTGTGTCATCATAGGGGAAAAGCGGGGCGTGCCGGGCGTGCGGGCGATTAGGCCTTGCCGCCGGCGGGTCGTTGCGGGCGCTTGGCCCGCGGCGGCGCTTCGGGTTCGAGGCCGTACTGGTGCATCCGGGTGGTCAACCGACCGAGCAGGCGGGTCAGCTCGGCCGCCTCGGCCTCGGAGAGAGCCTCCCGAAAGAGGCCCATGACGATGCGATGCCGCTCCTGGAGCTTGTCGCACAGCCGCTGTCCGCGCCGGGTGAGGCCCACCAGCCACGAGCGGCCGTCGGCGGGGTTGGGCGTGCGGCGGATGTGGCCGTCGCGTTCGAGCGTGTCGAGGAGACCGGTCAGGGTGCCGTTGGGCAGGTGCGTCTTCTCCACCAGGAGGCTGACGGGGCACGCGTCCAGTTCGGCGAGCGTGTGCAGCACCGTGGCCAAGCCCGGGGCCTGCGCCTCCAGTCCGACGGCCCGCAGCGTCTGGTCGTTGAACCGGCGGAAGCCCAGCGTCGCCTTGGCGAGGTGGAACGGCAGGTCTTCCAGGAGCGAGCGGGGGGCGGGCATGCGGGGCGAGTTATTTCGAACCCGAAACAAAAGGAGCCCCCTGTCAAACCTTCCGCATGCGCTCCGGTCTGCGGGCCGGGTCGGATCGGCCGCGGGCGGGCGGGCTCGCCGTGGCGGGGGGCCGGGGCGCGCGGGTTTTGTTTGAGTGAGTCGCGGCGGGTGGTGGAGACTGGCTCGATGAACCGATGCGTTGCCCGTGGCCTCTGGTGGTGTACCCTCGTGTTGATCGGCTGGGGGCAGCCGGTCCGAGCCGAGGCGGAGCCGGCCTTCGTGGTGCAGGCGCCCGACTACGCGACGAGCCCGGTCACCGGCGTGGTGCGGCGGCACTGGTACGACGCGGCGCGGTACCTGTTGGACGGGGCGTTCAGCTACGTGCACACGCTCGACGATCCGCTGAAGTTTCCCAAGCAGCCGGGCGTCAGCTACCCGCGCAGCGAGCGCGAGGTGGCCACGGAGAAGCTCGAGGGCCTATGCCGCACGCTCTTCGCGGCGGTGCCGCTGCTGAAGGAGGATCCCGCGCTCACGCTCAACGGCATCAAGGTGGGCGACTACTACCGGCACCAGATCGGCCGGCTGCTCGATCCGGCGAGCCCGAGCTTCATCAAGCTGCGCGCGCCGGAGGGCGGGCCGAACCAGAACCTCGTGGAGTTCGGCGCGCTGGCGATGGCGCTGTTCGCGGCGCCGGAGGTGCTGTGGGAGCCGTTGCCGCAGGAGAAGAAGGACGCGCTCGCGGCGGTGATGCTCAGCTACGGCGACGGGCCCACGGTCCCGTCGAACTGGAAGTTCTTCAATATTTTCATCCTCAGCTTCTACAAGCAGCAGGGGTACACGGTGAACGAGGCGCGGCTGGAGGAGTACCTGCGGCTCTCGCTCGCCGACTACCGCGGCGAAGGCTGGTACAACGACCATCCGGCCTACGACTACTACAGCATGTGGGCGTACCAGCTCTACGGCCGGCTCTGGGCGCATTGGTTCGGCGCCAAGCACTATCCGGAGCTGGCGCGGCAGTTTGTCGCCAACTTCCGGGACATGGAGGGCAACTATCCCTACCTGTTCGGGCGCGACGGAAAGATGATCCTGTGGGGCCGGAGCAACTCGTACCGCTTCGCCGCGGCGGGGCCGTTCCCCCTCACGGGCCTCGAGAACCGGCCGGACGTGAACTACGGCTGGATGCGCCGCATCGCGTCGGGCGTGCTCCTGCAGTTCCTGACGCATCCGAAGTTCATGGACAAACGCGTGCCCACGCTGGGGTTCTACGGCGCCTTCGAGCCGGCGGTGCAGATGTACAGTTGCCGCGGCAGCGTCTACTGGATGGGCAAGCTGTTCCTCGGCCTGCTCGTGCCGGCGGACAGCCCGTTCTGGACGGCGGTCGAGAACGAGGGACCATGGGCCGGCGAGTTCAAGCGCGACACGGTGGTCAACCGCTTCCAGCCCGCGTCGAACCTCCTCATCACCGACTACCCGAACCTCGGCGCCGCGGAGGTCCGCGCCTGGTGCCATGAGCGCGTGGCGAAGGACTGGCAGAAGTTCCGCTCGACCGAGAACTACAACCGGCTCGCCTACCACAGCGCGTTTCCCTGGCAGGCCGACGGCACCGACGGCACGGTGGCGATGAACTATGTGGTCGAGAACAAACAGCGGCAGTGGGAGGCGCTGCGGCTGTACACGTTCCGGAAGTTCGAGGGCGGCGTGTACTATCGCCAGGCCGAGCTCGAGACCGACGCGCGGGTGCGCTTCGAGCTGGCGGACCTGCCGATTCCCAACGGCACGTTGCGGATCGACCGCTTCGCGAGCGCGGAGGCGGTGGCGGTGCGCTTCGGGCACTATGCGTTGCCGCGGCTGGGGGCGGCGGTGCGGACGACGGAGCGCGCGCTGGGCGGACTTCGCGCCACGATTATCGACAACGGCGAGTACCAGCTCGCGCTCGTGCCGCTCGCCGGCTGGAGCGGCGTGGAGCTGAAGACCGCGCAGGGGATGCATCCGCAGGCGGACGAGAGCGCGGTCATCAACGTGCAGCATCGGTACGAACCCAGCGCCGAGGCGGCGCGCGTGTTTGCCACGCTTCTGCTCTGGAAGCGCTCCGGCGAGGAATGGACCGACGCCGAACTTTTCCCGGTCGCGACCGTCGCGCCTCAGGCGGACGGCACGGTGCGCGTCGAGTGGCGGCAGGGCGAGGCGACCGTGGTGCGCTTCTGACGCACTGCGGCTCTCTACGCCGTCGGCGGCGTGCGCTCGCCGAAGAGCGCGGTGCCGACGCGGATCATCGTGCTGCCTTCCGCGATGGCGGCTTCCAGATCGCCGGTCATGCCCATGGAGAGTTCGGGCAGGGCGACGGCGAAGTGCGCGACCAGCCGGTCGCGGATGTTCCGCAGATTCTCGAAGGTGCGGCGGGCGACAGCGGGGTCGTCGGAGAGCGGGGCGATGGTCATAAGGCCCTCGACGCGAAGGGCGCGTTTGCCCAGCGCATGCTCGAGGAGCGCCGTGGCCTCGGCGGGCTCGGCGCCAAACTTGGCGGGATCGTTGCCGGCGTTGATCTGGAGCAGCACGGGCAGCATGCGACCCGCCGCAGCGGCCTCGCGATCGAGAACGTCGAGCAGTTTCATGGACTCGACGCTTTGCACGCGGTCGAAGGCGCGGGCGGCGAGCTTGGCCTTATTGGACTGGAGGTGGCCGATCAGTTCCCAGTGCGCGGTCACGCCCAGCGCGGCGCAGTCGGCCTGTTTCGCGATGGCCTCCTGCACGCGGTTTTCGCCCACGGTCCCCAGTCCGGCGGCGATCGCGAGGGCCACGGCCTCGGCCGGGTGGTTTTTCGTGACCGGCAACAGGCGCACGCTTGCCGGTTCCCGCCCGGCGGCGGCGCAGGCGGCGGCGATCCGGGTGCGGAGGTCGGCCAGGCCGTGGGCGAAGGTTTCGGCAAGCGCGGACATAAAGGAGCCTACTCGGGGATTGCGTATTTATTAGCGACTATTATCGAAACCATAACTCCACGGCGCGCCATGCAAATTGAGAACTTCAAGATTTTCGCGGATTTGGTTGAAACGAAAAGCTTCTCCAAGGCGGCCAAGCTCAACGGGATCACCCAATCGGCCGTGAGCCAGCAGGCGCGCTCGATGGAGCGGCAGTTCAAGGCGCTGCTTATCGACCGCAGCCAGAAGCAGTTCCAGCTCACCCGCGAGGGCCAGCGCGTCTACGAGACCTCGAAGGACATCCTCAACCACTTCGAGAAGCTGCAGAGCGAGCTGTTGGAGATGAAGAAGATCATCTCGGGCACGATCCGGATCTCGACGATCTACTCGATCGGCCTCCACGAACTGCCGCCGTACATCAAGGCCTTCCTGCAAACCTATCCGGCGGTGAACTGTCGCGTGGAGTATCGACGCTCCAACCTCGTCTACGAGGACATCCTGCACAACTCGGTCGATTTTGGCCTGGTCGCGTTTCCCCAGAAGGTCCGGCAGGTCGAGATCATCCCCTTCCGCGAGGATCAACTGGTTTTGATCACGCACCCGCAGCACCCGTTGGCGAAATTCGACCAGATCGACATGAAACAGCTGACGGGGCACAAGTTCATCGGCTTCGATCCCGACATCCCGACGCGCAAGGCCGTCGACAACATCCTGCGCGATCACCGGCTCGAGATCGAAACGGTGATGGAGTTCGACAACATCGAAACGGTGAAGCGCGCGGTCGAGATCGATGCCGGCGTGGCCGTGGTTCCTCAGGCCACCGTCTTGCAGGAAGTTGCCCAAGGTTCGCTCAAGGCCGTGACGTTCAAGGGCAAAGCGTTCAACCGTCCCTTGGCGATTCTACACCGCAAGGGTCGTGTGCTTACTCCCGCGATGCGCCGCTTCATCGACGCGCTGACGTCGACTCAGCCCTTGGTGGCCAGCTGAGCGCTTGTCGGGGGCGGGCGTCGAGAGCCGAGTCGGGAAAGACATAGGGCCCGGCGAAAACCCCTTAACGCCGGGCCCGTAGTTGTCTCGCTTCGCCTCGCGGCGGAGCATCCATGTTACCCCAAAACCCGTTTGCACGGGCACATGGAGTTTAGCAGCGGTCGTGCCAGCGCCGGCGGCACTACGGAAATTCTCGCTGCCGGCTCCAACGCAGACCTCCGCACCGCCCGGCATGCGCAAAACCGCGCACCCCGTGGTGCCGGCCCCATGAGGGATGTTCATCACCCAAGCAGGCGGCCGAGATCTCCGAAGCTGGTCAACTTCTTCGGTTTGGACGCTGCGATGGGGGCGCGCTCGGGCGCTGCCGGGACGGCGGGCGTGGGGGCGACCGGTGCCTTTGCCGGCGGCGGGGCGCCTCCGCTCTGGGCCGCGGCGGCGCGGATCTCCCCGAGCTTCTGTTCCAGTTTCTTCTCGGAAGCCGGCTGCGCCGTGCCGAGTTCCTGCGCGAACACGCTCACGCGGAACTCCTCGACAAGCCAACGGAACTCGTCGAGCCGGCGGGCGTGCTCGGCGTTGCGCGGGAAGCCTTTCGAAAGCTCGAGCACGGTCTTGGTCCATGGGGCGACCTGCAACGCGCGCCGGTGGTCCTTGCCGGGATCCTGGCGCCAGCGGTCGGCGCGCGCCTTCATCGCCTTCAGGTAGCGTGGCAGATGCGGAATCTGTGCCCACGGAGTGCGCACGAGGAAACCGGGCCCGATGAGCGCGGCGAGCTCCGCCTCCATGCCGCCATAGGGCTGCGGGTGCGTGAGCAGCGTGGTGCGCAACGCGAGCGCCTCGCGCAGCGGGTCGATGAGCTTCCAGACGATGCCCTTGAGTGTCTCGCGCGCGGCCGCGACCCGCACGACGAACGCCTCGCGGGTGAGCGGGCTCACGGGCACCGCCCGGATCCACTCCCGGATGCAGGCGAACGCCTCGCTGCGCCACTGCTCCATCGGCATGAGGATCACCGCGGCGGGGCCGAGTTCGCGCAACTCGCGGAGATCGCGCTCGAGCCAGGCGAGTTCCTTCGAAAGCTGCGCCTCTACCAGCGCCGCCACGCCGCCGGGCGTCGCAGCACGGGCTTCGGCCTCGATGGTGAACAGCCGCAGCGCCGCCTGCGCCTGACCGGTGGCGACGAGGCCGGGAAACGCGCACACCGGCACGCCGGCGGATTCGGCGACCACGAGGCGCGGCGGCAGGTCGCCGAAGGACCAGTCGGTGAGCCCGTCGCGCTCGTGCTGCGCGCGGGCTTTGCGCCAGGCGAGCGCGATGGCGTCGTCGGGACTCTGCACGAGCGACTTCTCGTGCTCGGCGAGCGCGGTCTTCACGGTGGCGAGCTCGCGGCCGGCGGCGAGCGGCTTGCCGTTGTTGTCGACGATCTCGACGCGTACGCGCAGGTGGTCGGGCAGTTCCTCGACGTGGAAATCCGCGGCGGAGACGGCGACCCGGTACTGGTGCGCGAGGTGGTCGGCGAGGTTCTCGGCGAGCGGGCGGCCGTCGGCCTTCAGCTCGGTGGCGATGACCTTCGCGGTCGTCTCCAGTGGTTGGAGCTGGATGCGCGCCGCCTTCGGGAGCGCGCGGAGCAGTGCGGTGACTTTCTCCTCGAGATGGCCGGGCACGAGCCAGTCGAGCAGCGCGGGCTGGAGCAGCTTCGCCTGGCGGTAGTGGAGCCGGAGCGTGACGCCGTCCTCCTCGGAGCCGGGCTTGTAGGTGTAGTCGAGCGGCAGCGCGCGGTTGTCGAGTTTGACCTGATCGGGGAACCAGGCGGGATCGAACTCCTCGAGCGCGCCGAGGAGGTCCTGCTCCTGCATGCGCAGCCAGCCCGGCTCGGCGGCGACGTGTTTCTTCCACTCGCGTTGGAGATCCTGCACCGAGGAGACGGCGGCGCCGGCGAGGCGCTTGTGGTAGAAGTCGTACGTGGCCTCCTCGATGGTGAGCCAGTGCTTCGAACGGACCTGGGTCTGGATCGTGGCGACCTTGTCGCGCAGGCGGCGGTTGTGATCGAGGAACGGCAACGTCGGCGTCTCCAGCGTGTCGGCGACGAGCGCGCCGCGGATGAAGATCTCGGTGGCGGCGGCGGGATCGATGCGGCCGTAGTCGATGTGGCGGTTCTGCACCTCGAGGCCGTGCAGGAGCGTGCGCTCGCGCACGAGCACGCGGCCGGCGTCGACGTGCCAGTCGGGCTCGCCGTAGCTGCGCTTGAGGATGTGCTGGCCGAGGTCGAGCAGCCAGAGCGCATCGAGCCGGGCGTTGGTGCGCGCGTAGAGGCGCGTGGTCTCGACCATCTCGGCGGAGAGAATCCAGAGATCCTTGACGGGTTTCGCGCCTCCTTTTGCGGTGGCGGGCGGCGGCTGTTTCTGCGCGCGCTTCTCCGAGCGGACGAAGAGCGTGGAGCCGGGGAAGACGAAGACCTTGCGGCTGCTGGTGGCGTTGAAGTTGTTGCCCTCGTCGCGCCGGGCGACGTTGGCCAGCAGGCCGCTGAGCAGCGCGCGATGCACGGCGCGGTAACGCTCGCCGCCGTAGCGCCAGTCGTCCACCGCGGCGTGGCCGCGGCGGCCGGGTTTCGGGTTCTGGGTTTCGGGGTTCGCGACGGAGGCGGCGCGGTTGGCGGGATGCGGTTCCCCGTTTCGAGTTCCGCGTTCCAAGTTTCTTTCCGTTCTCCGTCGTCCGTCCTCCGTCGTCTGTTCGGCCGCGTCCTCGGGCGAGTCGGCCTCGTCGTGCGGCACCTGCCACTCGTCGGTGTCGAGTTCGTCGACGGAGGCGGCGAGCTGCGCGTGCACATCGAACCACTCGCGCATGCGGTTGAAGTTCAGGTAATGCGCGCGGCAGAATTTCTTCAGGCGGCCGAGCGAGAGCTTCTGCGCCTCGTCGTGATAGGCGTCCCAGATGTGAAGCAGTGTGAGGAAATCGGACTCGGGGTGGACGAACTTGCGGTGCGCGGCGTCGGCCGCGGCCTCCTCATCGGTCGGGCGTTCGCGCGGGTCCTGGATGCTGAGCGCGGCGGCGACCACGAGCACCTCGCGCAGGGCGCGTTCGTCGCGGGCGCGCAGGAGCATGCGGCCGACGGTCGGATCGACGGGCAGCTTCGCCAGCTCGCGGCCGAGCGGCGAGAGGCGGCGGGGGCGGTCCGGCTCGGCCGGTTCGAGCGCACCGAGTTCCTCAAGCAGCGCGTAACCGGCGGTGATCGCCGCCGGCGCGGGCGGGTCGATGAAGGGAAATGTCTCGATCTCGCCGAGACGCGCGGCGAGCAGCCGGAGGATGACTTCGGCGAGGTTGGCGCGCTGGAGCTCGGGCTGGGTGAAGAGCGGGCGGCGCGCGAAGTCGTCCTCGGCGTAGAGCCGGATGCACACGCCCTCGGAGACGCGGCCGGCGCGGCCGGCGCGCTGGTTGGCGCTGCTCTGCGAGATCGGCTCGATCGGGAGGCGCTTGGTGCGCGTGCGGGAGACGTAGCGGCTCAGACGCGCGAGCCCGCTGTCGACGACGAACTTGATGCCGGGAATTGTCAGCGAAGTCTCGGCGACGTTGGTGGCGACGATGATCTTGCGCGCCTGGCTCGGTGCGAAAACCCGTTGCTGGTCGGCGGCGGAGAGGCGGCTGAAGAGCGGCAGGATCTGCACGCGGCCGAGCTCGCGTTTCTCCAGCTCCTCGGCGGTGTCGCGGATCTCGCGCTCGCCGGGCATGAAGATGAGGATGTCGCCGCCGCGCGACTGCGCGCAGATGCGATCGACGGCGGCCGCGGCGGCGTCGACCACGGTGAACTCGCCCGACTCCTCGCGCAGCTCGTCGAGCGGCGCGTAGATGGTCTCCACCGGATAGGTACGGCCGCTGACCTCGATGATCGGCGCGCGGCCGAAGGCCGCGGCGAATTTCTGCGTGTCGATCGTGGCGGAGGTGACGACGATGCGCAGGTCGGGCCGGCGGTGGCGCAGGCGGTTGAGGTGGCCGAGGAGGAAATCGATGTTGAGCGAGCGCTCGTGCGCCTCGTCGACGATGATGGTGTCGTAGCCGCGCAG